>CAUHBX010000122.1 GCA_959604475.1 uncultured Eubacteriales bacterium | reverse complement strand
AGCTCCATATTCCTTTAAAAGAACTGCCATTTCATCGTGTGTTGCACCTATACTTGTGCCTCTTCCGTCTACAACCATTAGTATAAGCTTATTTCCATCCTGAGATATGCCAAGGGCAGTTCTAGGCTGTCTTCCTTTAATTATAGTTCCATCGGCTACTTGTTCCCCATTGACAAGTATTCTTCCTGCACCGCCAACAGCAGTTTGGATAGAGTCGAGGTCAATAGAAGAATTAATCTGAGTTGAAACATGGTCGCCAACCTTGAAGTTATCATTTGCATAATCAGCGTATATACCTTTTACAATGATAAGATACCCATTTTCTGAAGGGCATACTACAGTCTCTCCAGGCTGAGATATATATGTAATAGTATCATCCTCAACAACTAATTTAACAAGACTGTCAATTCTTTTGTCAATATCTGCTGTATTTGGTGCAGCAGCTTCACTAAAATAAATTGGGTATACAAGCTCTGTTATCTTATTAAACGATGCAAGTTCAAGCTTTGCTCCGGCATCATTTATAAAATCAGCCGTAAATGTAAGGTAATCGATAAAGCTGTTTCCTGTATCACTCATAAAATATGCTGCATATTCCTTCGAATTGAGGTTTTTATCTGTACCTACAGAAATAAGCTCTCCATCAGATATAACCGGTCCAAATGAAGCGGAATATGTTCCGGTAAGTCCAAAGAAATCAGCGTTTACACCAGCTACTGCCCCACTGTCGTTAAGGAGTTTTAAGGCAGTTTCCTTAAGTCCGTATTCTGTTGAGCTTTCAACTGGAGATATCTTTACATTATCCGATGTAAGGTCGATTGTAAGAGTATGTATATTCTGCCATCCGTCAGTAGCTAAACGGTGTTCATAACCGTATGTAACTCCCTTTGTAACAATCTCTTCAGTTTTTTCACTGTAAAGGTTGTCAGCCATAGCGACGGACGTTAAACTTAATGACAGGCAGAGAGCCATAAATGCCGCTTTGGCTGGCTTAAGGTACTTATTCATCATATCACTCCTTGATACTTTCTGTTATTTCATATCCGCCTTTAACTAAGAACTCCGCTTTACCTTCAGCATAAAGACCATCGCCATCCTCAACTACTACATAAAGATGATTATTATTTGTCTCTTCTCCCTCTGTAAGCGAAACTCCTTCGGTAATATTAATGAGTTCCTTTTCGCACACAGCCGACATTCTCCCCTTTGTAACTATTACTACTGAACCCTTTGCAAATTTAACAAATTGACCCTTATCAATCTCGGCGGAATCATATACTGAATTGGTATATAAATTGCTTGTATATGAATCAATTTGTTCTAGGACATTGTCTGTTTCTTCAACTATGCCATTTTCAACAGTTGCATGAAGAACAGACATTACCCGATTTTCTTTATCATTTGTATTGGAGATTCTATGTACTTTTAAGGAAACACAGGTTGTTAAAAAAGCTGCTACAGTAACTATTAAAGCTACAGCAGATTTCTTGTTTCTCATTTTTACCACCGTATACTTATATTAACATAATATTTTTATGTAAAGTTAATTGTCATAAATAATTAATTAAATTGTAATATTTAATTTAAATCAAAACGAAAAATTATCCCGCCTACAAAAATAAAGCAGGATAAAATTCTTCGTTTAATGCTTTAATTCACAATCAGCATGAATAAGCTTTTCAAAATCATATTCTATTAGTCTATGATAGTAGCTGCCCATTGCGTCAAAAGTAAAGCAGTATTTATATTCGTCAATATTTTCATCTTTGAAATAAATTACATACTGAAATTCTGAATTATTAATTTCTTCGCAAATATAGTCAGGTGATTCTGCTGCAAAAATACTTTTTATTTCTTCTACCGAACAGTCTCTGCTTCGTATCCTGCTTATTAGCTCCTTTAAAAAATTTCCACGGGGAGTACTTTGCATTATGCTGTCAATTCCTTTAGAATAAACCCTTAATCCGTATCTGCCATCAGAAGCTCTCTCAACATCAACTTGCCCTATATAAGGTCTGGCATATTTACTGAAGCCATATATCATATCATTGACATTTTCTGTTCCAAGAAGAAATGCAGCTAAATCCTCAGTATAATAGATACACATACTTCGGTTATGCATTTCATTTAACTTACACATCATCTCAAATACTGAGTCGCATAAATTTTTTAAAAGATAAGAATATCCTTTTTCCATATCATTCCTCGCTCTGACTTATGGGGACTTGAATTTCTCCCTGCCCTGTTCCAAGGATAATTAATATATCATCATTTCCACCAAGAAGCAGGTCATCAACAATTATTACAGCATTATCAAAGTATGGGAGTAAGTCCTGTCCCTGTCCTTCTTCTTTAACTATTATTCTTGTATATTCTGTCTGGTCACCCTTATAGGTTGATACTTTGCTTATTGTAAAGCCTTCATCTTCGAGGGTGTCTCTCGCTCTCCCAGCTAAGCCCATTATTTCTCCGCCGTTAGCTATCTCAATGTTTTTGTGCTTGCTGGATGTAAGGTATTCACCACCTGAATAGAATATTTCATCAACGGCCTGTCCAATTGAACTAGTGTCGGCTATATAATAGCTCACACCATTTATATACTGTGCATAGCCAGGGATAGTTTCAGTAAGTATTTCGCTTGACTTAATATCATTTATATATTTAGCGTATTTAAGCATATCTCCAAGCGACATATCTGTCTGAATATATTCAAACGCAGCTTTAATAAGGCTTGGCGCATTGCTTAATATGGTTTCAGTATTCATAACCTGTTTAACAAAGGCAGATAGGAACTGGTGCTGTACCTCTATACGTCCAAGATCCCCGTTCACATACTGACGGTTTCTGACAAGCTGCTCTGCCTGGTCGCCGTCAAGGTGCTGCTGGCCTTCCTTAAGATTTATATAAAGCCCCTGAACAGGGTCAGAATAATACATATTTTCGGGAACGTACATATCAACGCCGCCGATTATATCAACTACAGCCCTAAATGCTTCAGTATTAAAAAGAACATAGTTATCTATCTCTATATCTAATAAATCCTCAATCTGCATTTGAAGGCAGTCCATACCTATATCTTTACCTGCATATGCGTGTACGGCATTCATTTTAACAACGCTGGGTATTGATCTGCCGGCATCCGCTATTTTATTTTTAACTGCCGATGTTACCTCTGTATACGTATCTCTGGGAATCGATAGGAGCTTTACCGTACCAGACTTGCTGTCAAAATTAGCTACAAATATAACGTCGGTTCTAGTTTCAGCCTCATCAACTCCACATACAAGAACATTAATATTTATGTCATCCTTTAGCATTGTTCCGAGAACTTCTGAAACCTTAGGCGTAGTTTCATATCCATTTTCAGGAGTATAAGTTGCCTTTGTATACGCATATACGGCCACAAAGGACAATGCAACAAAACAAACAACAATAATAAATACCGTCTTGAAAAAGGAGGCCACTGGATTTTTCTTTTTACTCTTTACTTCACCATTATTTTTCTTTTTACCAAGCATTATCAAATCTCCTAAATCAGCTTTCTTTAAGACCTATAATTATTTTTATATCTGTTCCACCATCTATGGCGGCAGGGTTAACAACAACCTCAGCATCCGAGAATAAGGATACAAGGTCATTGCCTAATCCTTCTTCTTTTACGTTAATTATTGTTTTGTCCTGTTGTGTTCCATACCACGTTGTTATCTTTGTTACATTATAGCCAAGGCCATTAAGTCTTTCCTGTGTCTTAGCTGCGTAACCCATTATATTCCCACCGTTTGAAACTTCAATTGTATACTGCTTGCTGTTCTTAGTTTCTGTCTCCTCCGGCTCCTCTTTTACAATTCCTCTGAATATTCTGTCTGACATAACAGAAATTGCATCCTTATCAGGTATGTACATATTTTGGGCTTCTCCTGGTATTGTTTCCATTGATATTTTTGTAACGTCAACAAGAGAAATATATTTAAGATATCCAAGGCAGTCACCAAGGGATATATCTGTATTTACATATTTATAAACCGTATTTACCAAACTGGTTAAGTCGCTTAATACATTTTCTGAGTCAAATACTTTTCCGATGAGCGCGAACATAAACTCATGCTGAGTATCAATTCGGCCTATGTCCTGCTGAGCATAGCCCTTTCTGAATCTGACAAGCTGCTCTGCCTGAGCGCCGTCAAGGTGCTGCTGGCCTTCTTTAAGATTGATAAGTGGGCCACCATTATCCCTCATATCCCAGTACATATCCATAGGTACGTACATATCGACGCCGCCTACAGCGTCAACTATTTCCTTAAACGCAGTGAGGTTTATTTTAACATAATGGTCTATATCAACATTTAACAAGCCTTCCAAGGTAGTAACGAGATATTCATTATTTTTTTCTTCACCTGCATAAGCATACAGTTCGGTTATTTTACATTCGCCTGTAGTGCCGTACTTTGTAGGGATATAGTCTCCTCTTCCATTATTCTGCATGTCCAGCATCATACTGTCAGACATGAAAACCTGAGTATCTCTGGGTACCGATACAAAATAAGCGTCACCCGTTTCAGTATCAAATGAAACGACAAAAATAACATCAGAATGAATTTCATCTTCATCCGTTCCTATAATCGCTACATTAATCCTATTATCAGCAATTGTCGCATCCAAATCGCTTTTGGTTGGTGAGTTAAGCGCTTCCTGCTTGTCCCTCTGGGATTTAAAAGCAGTCGCCGCCAGCACAAATACAGCCGAAAATACAAATACAATAACAAAAACCGTAAGAATAAATCTTCCTACAAGCTTTTTCCTTCTTCGCCTACTTTTATA
>CAUHBX010000121.1 GCA_959604475.1 uncultured Eubacteriales bacterium | reverse complement strand
TGACAAAGATACTTCAAGCAAAGATAACACGGACAAAAAAGACAGCTCAAGCAAAAGCTCATCAACTAAAAGCTCAACTAAAAAGGAGCAGGATAAAACAGAAACAAAAACAGAGGAAAAAACAAATCCATTTAATGACGTTGCGGCCTCCTCATGGTATTATGACTTTGTCTTGGATGTGTATGAAAAGGGGCTTATGGCGGGTACAGCCGATGACATGTTCTCGCCGGACGCCACACTTACAAGGGGAATGGTGGCCTCCATAGTATACAGAATGGAGGGAAGCCCTAAAGTTGAATACAAAACCTTATTTACAGATATCCCTGATGGACAATGGTATACTTCCGGGGTAATATGGGCGGCCGAGAACGGAATAATCGCCGGGTACGGCAACGGCTTATGCGGACCAAATGATTCCGTAACGGTTGAGCAGCTTGCTTCCATACTTTACAGATATTCAGGCTCACCTTCAGCGGATTTATCGGTATTGAATAAATACTCAGATATATCTTCGATATCTGAGTATGCTAAGACTGCTATGGCATGGGCTGTTTCGAAGGATATGACAGAAGGAGCACAGCTTCATTCAAAATCAGCGGCTACAAGAGCTGAGACAGCAAAAATGTTTTCAATTTTGTAATTATTCAAAACACTCAGAAATTTCTGAGTGTTTTATTTTTTTGCATGATATGATAAAATCGTGTTAAAATGGAGGTGATATAGGCATGTATAAACCTAAAATGAAAAAGGATATTAGATGTCCTTTGGAATATGGAATGGATTTATTTGGCGGTAAATGGAAGTCTCGTATTATTTGCATGCTGGGATTAAATGGGACAATGAGGTACGGAGAGCTTAAAAGGGAGCTGGAAAACATAACGGATACTGTTTTGGCCGCCACTTTAAAGGAAATGATAAATGATGAGCTTATACAAAGGCTACAGTATGATGAAATACCTCCTAAAGTCGAATATTCCCTTACCGAAATTGGAGTGTCGACTGTGCCTGTGCTAGGCAGCATGTGCTTATGGTCGAAAATGCGCCTTGGAGAAACAGACGAGCCTAGGTTCTGCGCAAAGTGCTACTATAAACGAAAATAATATACAGGTTTATTTAAAATCATACTAATAAATTTCTTAGTAACTCATAAAGTTCTTAAGTACTTCACTTCGAGAAAATCCTTTGATATTATTATCACATAAAGAAAAACAAATTAAAATAATATCAAGGGGGAATACAAAATGAAAAAATTAGATGAAAAGGTAGTTGAAATGCTTAACGCTGAACTGTGGTGGCTTGGAACATGCGGTGATGAACCTAATGTTGTACCTGTAGGCTTTAAAGAAGTGACGCCTGAAGGTCAGCTTGTAGTCGGCGTACTCCATCTGAACAATACAATAGCTAACCTTGAAAAAAATAATAAAGTTGCAGTTTCGGTATGCGGAGCTAAAACGATGGTAGGATATCAGATTAAGGGAACCGCTGAGTTTGTAACAGAAGGTTCTTATGCGGATAAATGGAAGTCTGTATCAGAAAAAATGTTTAAAGGCAAAATGTCAACAAGAGGCGTTCTTATGATTACGCCGGAAAAAGTAATAGTTACAACCCCTGGCCCAAACAATAACAAAGAGCTTTAATATATCTGTCTGGTAAATAACTCAACATCACACCCATAATTAAAAAAGAGGTACAGTATACGCTGTATCTCTTTTTTGGCATATATGATATACTTTATGCAAGGAGGTGTTTTTATGTACGACTACACTACTATAAAGGTAGAAATTTTTGATGAAATAGCTATGGTGAAATTTAACAGGCCTAAATCACTAAACGCTCTGAATACTGAAATGTCGGGAGAGCTTGCTGATTTGTTTAATGAGCTTGCAAATGACAGGAACGTAAGGGGAATAATTCTTACCGGGGAAGGAAGGGCATTTATGGCTGGGGCAGATATATCTGAAATGAAAAATTGGGATACTGCCGGAGGAAGGGAATTTGCGCGTTTTTCAAATTATGCTTTCAGAAAAATATCTGATATTGATAAGCCGACGATATGCGCTATAAATGGATTTGCGCTGGGTGGAGGTTTGGAGCTTTCGCTTTGCTGTGACTGGAGAATAGCATCGGAAAATGCTGTTATGGCCGCTCCTGAGGTAGGATTGGGCATAATACCAAGCGGCGGTGGAACACAAAGGCTGCCAAGGCTTATAGGAAGCGGGCGTGCCAAGGAACTTATATTTACTGGAAGAAAAATCAGTGCCGAGGAGGCTGAAAGGATAGGAATTGTAAATAAGGTTGTACCGCATGAGAAGCTTATAGATGAAGCAGTAAGCTCGATGAAAGAGGTACTTGCAAATTCAAGCATAGCTTTGAAGTACGCAAAAGAGGCTATTGACACTGGGCTTGATATGGATTTGGATAACGGCATTAAAGTTGAGATAAATTCTGTTGGAATGGTTTTCGCAAGTGAGGACAGGATGGAGGGCGTAACGGCCTTCCTTGAAAAGAGAAAGCCGAATTTTAAAAACAGATAGATATCAGCTATGAGATTTAAACAGCTTCCATCCAAAGTTGAATATAAATATACCCAATATGATAACGGCGCCTCCTATAAGAGTGGCCTTATCCGGAACCTCGTTAATTATTAAAAAGCTGAGTATACTTGTTGTGAACGGCGTTATAAACATGTAATTGCTCACCTGGGAGGTTTGAGACGCTTTTGCAAAGGCCTTAGACCATGTTAGGTAAGCAATCGCACTTGAGAAAATGCCAAGTACCGCTACATAAAATAATTGGCTGGCCGGCGCATGGGCAACCTCTCTGGCAGCTGAAGGCAAAAATACAGCAAGCAGGGCTGTGCCAAAGAAAATGCTGAAGGCAGAAGTCTGCATAGGCGTATAGGTCTTAGTAAGCCTGCGCTGAAGCAAATTATATATACTGAGAGCCAAAGCTGCACCAAAAAGCCAGATTAGACCGATATTCACAGAAAATGCACCATTCATTAATGTAAGAATAAGTACTCCTGCAAACTGAATTACAATACCGACCCATTGAAATAATTCAAGCTTTTCGTGATATATAAAGCGGGCAAGGAGAGCTGTGATAACAGGGGCGGTTGATATGATAACACTGCCCGTTGCGGATGATACAGTTCCAGCTCCTTTATTGAATGTAACCATGTAGAGGAAGAAGCCGGACGCACCTGATGCAATGAAAAGGGGGAGGTCTGATTTATGCGGAGGCTTTATTTTAATAATCAGGACAATAACTGCCAGAGTGCAGGATGCGGCAAAGTATCTGAGAAATCCCAAGGCATAGGGCGAAAAATACTGAAGTGCCAGCTTTGTTAAAGCGTATGCGAGTGACCAAAATATGACTGTTATTATTGCATAGGGATGGTAGCTGTCTTTTAATTTCATAATGGCACTTCCTTTGCTATGGATTAAATTATTGCTTCACTATTATTTAACCACAAACGCTGCATATAAAAAAGAGGCAATTGGAATAATTTAATTTTGGTGAAATTCAAATGCCATTTATGGTTACAATTAAAAGATAACGAATTATTAAGGCTTGGTTTATGCACTATAAACAAGAAAATCAATTTGTAAAACTAATAATGCAATTTATATATGCATACTTTGAACATAAGATACAAATACATGTGGTCAGAAGCTTTATAATTCGTTAATTTTTTAAGAAAAAGTGAAATAAAACTCTTGCAAAAGCAGAAGGAATAGTATATAATCTTATCGTTGTGACATTAGAGTGAAGATTCGGAAGGTTGCCGCCACTCCCACGCGGGCGGGTTTTTCCGAGGAGCGATGTCCAGTTCAAGAAACCGGGCGACAAGGTCACTGTACTGAATAAAGGGGAAGTTTGCGCTTCTATATGTGTTCGCTTCAGGCGGATACACCCGGATGAGTGTGCAGTCACCACTTGTCGTGCTGAAACTAAAAGTACGAAAAGGAGGGGACTTTTTTTATGGCAAGTCAGAAAATCAGAATCAGTCTCAAAGCTTACGATCACAAACTGATCGACCAAAGTGCAGCTCAGATAATTGAAACTGCAAAGAAAACAGGAGCACAGATTAGCGGGCCTATTCCGCTTCCTACAAAGAAGGAAGTTGTAACTATCCTTAGAGCTGTGCATAAGTACAAAGATTCCAGAGAGCAGTTCGAAATGAGAACTCACAAGAGATTGATTGATATTCTCAGCCCTACGCCTAAGACAGTTGATGCGTTATCACGTCTTGACTTACCGGCTGGTGTGGATATCACATTAAAAATTATGTAATAATCCGAATGGTTTTATATAAGTAACTGTTAACAGCTTATATTAAAACTAGAATGATTACCCGTAAGCCTTTTAGGCGAGAAGGGCAATCCGCTGTAGATATCAGGAGGTGCGAGAAATGAAAAAAGCTATTATGGCTAAGAAAATCGGTATGACACAGGTTTTCACTGAAGACGGACGCCTTATCCCTGTTACAGTTCTTGAAGCAGGTCCTTGTTCCGTAGTTCAGAAAAAGACAATGGAAAATGACGGCTATGAAGCTGTTCAGGTTGGCTTTGTTGACCAGAAGGAGAAATTAGCCAACAAACCTAAAAAAGGTCATTTTGAAAAGGCTGGAGTATCCGTAAAGAAATATCTTAAAGAGTTTAAGTTTGAGGACGCTGCAAACTACGAAATCGGTGCGGAAATCAAAGCAGATATCTTTGCTGCAGGCGATAAAGTAGACGTAAGCGGTGTTTCCAAAGGTAAAGGATACGCAAGTACAATTAAGAGATATAATGCGCATAGAGGACCTATGGGCCATGGTTCAAAATCTCA
>CAUHBX010000120.1 GCA_959604475.1 uncultured Eubacteriales bacterium | reverse complement strand
TTTTTACCTAAGCTTTCATCCATATTTTCAGATATAAAAAAGTTCAACATTCCGTTAGTCCACTCAGAAATAATTCTTGCGAGAATTGAATCAAGGCTGCTGTTTCCTATAAGAGAACAGGGCAGCGAATTTTCAATACAGCGAGAATTGTTTTTAAGAAAAGAGTATCTCATAGAACCAGCTATTTCAGAAAATGTTATTTCTCCATTATTTGAAAGATTAATGCCTGTACTAATGGCTATTGCAAGCTCCTCTGAAATATGGCTTCCCACAAATCCTCCCAGCATTGTACTAAATTGCTTGGCAGGAACGGTTAGGCTGTATCCTATAGGAGAAAAGAAATCAACAAGACGTTCATAATTATTTTTGGGCCAAGGATGTCCATCGGGGAAGTTGAATATAGTGTAGCTTTCCTTAGCAATGTTTCTTCCCTTTAAGCTAGATGCCATATTTGGCAAAATATTAACCACGTTTATATCATCGCCTATTGCATCAATATAAAATTTCCCATCAGGCGAGGGCGGAAACGCATAAAGGTCTGGTAATTGCATTTCCTTACTTCTGAGACAGGAATAATAGGGATTTAATATATCTCTTGCCATTGCTTTAGCGGCAGAAGGCGGCGGAGAAAAGAAAATTATATCAGGCTCAAAATTAACCAGCATGTTAAAGTAGTCCTGACACTGTACAGTAAAACCCATAGCCTCCGACTTTCGTTTTGTTGTCTCCTCGGTTGCTGTAGAGGCTATTATATTGTTTTGCAGGTTGTCGCCTATGATATGGTGGTAGCATGGTTTAAGATAACTCATGAGAAACCCCATACCTATAATTGCAATTTTAGGCTTATCAGACATATTTTTACCCCTTTCTATATGTTATATAATTGATATTATGTAGCACAGTATTGGCGCTATAGCTATAGCGGGAAGCATGTTGGCAATTTTAAGCTTCGTAATATCAAGCAAATTAAGGCCTAATCCGATTATCATAACAGAACCGGCGCATATCATTTCCGCTATAGCGGCATCTGTAAGAATAGGTGCGATAAAATTAGCAAGAAGTACGATTGCTCCCTGAAATACAAATACAAAGGCTGACGAAAGAAGCACGCCTATCCCAAGACTGACGGACAGCATAGCCGATGAAAAAAAGTCAAGCATAGATTTTGTAAAAAGCATTTCGTTATCTCCGGTAAGGCCGGCATTAAGAGAACCGACTATAGTCATTGCCCCAATACAAAAAAGGAGCGAGGCAGTGACAAAACCTTTGCTTATTGAAACAGTGTCTTTACCTTTGCTGAATTTTCTTTCAACCAAGTTTCCAAGCCTGTTTATTTTATCATCTATATCAATCACAGTTCCGGCTGCTATACCAATTACCATGGATATTATAAGAATTAAGGTATTTTCTCCCTTTAAAGAGCCGGATACGCCAATATAAAATGTACATAGCCCTATTCCTTTCATTATAGCAGACGCAACCCTATCCGGGATACCTTTTTTGAAAAGCAGACCTACTGAACTTCCTAGGATTACGGTTATTGTATTTACAACTACGCCTAACATAAAATACCTCCATAACATATTTCACTATATATTACCAAAATACTTCTATAATGTAAAGCGATAATAGGATAAAATAAACTAAAAGAATATAATTATTATTTGCAAACGAGCTAAGAGCCTTGAGTTATAATTTTTAAAGAAAAAAACCTGAGCGTAAGCCCAGGCTTTTAGTTTTTACTTCTTTTTAGCAACTTCAATATTTATTTTTTTGCCCTTTATTTTATTGTTTTTCATGGCGACAATAACGTCTTTAGCATATTCGGCAGGAACATCTACAAAGGTATAATCATCATAAATATCAACATGGCCTATTGATTTTCCGGGAATACCGGCTTCTCCGGCGAATGCGCCTACTATGTCCTTTGCCCTTATTTTATTTTTCTTTCCGGCATTTACAAAGAGACGAACCATATTTTCTCCTGAGTCTCCATATGCATCGGTATCAGAAAAATTAATGTCATCATCTATTTCAGATGAAATAAGATCCTTAAGACTTATCTTAAGAAGAGCAGCCGCTATATCAGTTGCGGCAACATCATCGTCATTTACCATGTTGTCTACAATATCAATATATTTGCCAAGGCCGCCTTCATCTATTACCTCTTTTACATGCTCAAGGAAATTAGCGGTTTTAATTTCTTCTATATCACTGAGGGTAGGGAGCTTTTTCTGCACAATTTTTGTTTTTGTGTACCGCATAATATCGCGCAGTTTATAGATTTCCTTACCTACGCAGAATGTAAAAGCTTTTCCGCTTTTTCCGGCTCGACCGGTTCTTCCTATACGGTGGACATAGTACTCATCATCCTGAGGTACATCATAGTTAAAAACAATGTCAACATCGTCAACGTCGATACCTCTGGCAGCAACGTCAGTAGCAACAAGAATTTCTATAGTTCCGTTTCTGAATTTCTGCATAACCTTATCGCGCTGCTGCTGTTTAAGGTCGCCGTGAAGAGCTTCGGCAAAATAGCCGCGGCCCTGAAGCTGTTCAACAACTTCATCAACACGCTTTTTAGTATTGCAGAAAACAATTGAGAGCTTTGGATTATGCATATCAATAATGCGGCAGAGAGCGTCAGGCTTGGTTTTTTCCTTAACGTCAAAATATGCCTGCTCAATATTAGGAACCGTAAGCTCTTTTCTTGTTACCTTGATGTATTCAGGGTCGTTTAAATAACGTCTTGACAGGTCGAGTATTTCATTGCTCATTGTGGCTGAAAACATAACTGTCTGTCTTTCCTCAGGCATTTTGAGCATTATTGTTTCAATATCATCTCTAAATCCCATATCAAGCATTTCATCAGCTTCATCAAGAACTACATATTTAACTGTGTTCATTTTTATTGTGTGGCGTCGCATATGGTCCATAACACGGCCGGGGGTTCCAATTATTATCTGAACTCCTTTTTTAAGCGCGGTTATCTGACGGTCAATAGGCTGTCCTCCATATATAGGGATAACCTTTATATTTTCTTTGTACTTAAGGAATTTTCTGAATTCCTCGCTCACCTGTATAGCGAGCTCTCTCGTAGGGCAAAGAATTAATGCCTGAAGACCTTTATCCTCAGAATCAAGCATTTCAAGGCAGGGCAAGCCGAATGCGGCGGTTTTTCCAGTACCTGTCTGGGACTGGCCAATAATGTCGCGCCCCTCCATTATTATTGATATAGCCTGCGACTGTATAGGTGTGGCTTCTTCAAAGCCCATATCCTTTACAGCACGGACGATATCATCCGATAAGTTCATTTCCTCAAATTTTAAATTATCCATATTATTCCTTTCAATTTGTAATACTCTAGCAAATGTACCTATTATAACAGTGTAAAAAATAATTTGCAAGTAAAAGATTTTTAGTTTATAATATTGCTGTCGAAATTTGTTAATAAAACTGTAACTTTTTGTTAACTAATGTATTAGACTTGTAAAATACACTGCTTTAATGCGGTAAAGATTGGAGAAACATTTATGCAGATTTTAAAGGCGATGCTTCTTGGCCTTGTACAGGGCTTTTCGGAGTTCTTTCCTATAAGCAGTTCGGGAAATATTTATTTTTTCAGCAACTTGTTCAATATAAAGGCCTGTACACTTTCATTTGATATCTTGCTGCATACTGCCTGTCTGATGGCACTTATTATTATTTACTATCGAGATATTATAGCTATGTTTAAAAATCCGGCATCACATTTTAATAAGATGGCTGCCATGGGCATTATCCCTATTTTTATAGTTTCTGCTTTGTTTCAGAGCAAAATAGACTCATTTTTTTACAGTACTAAGGCTTTAGGTATATGCTTTATATTTACCGGAGCGGCTATTTTTTATGAGACAATGTATTCTCCGGGCAAAAAACGTTTTAAAAATATGAAAGTAAAGGATGCTGCTGTTATAGGCGGATTTCAGGCACTTGGAGCAATACCTGCCGTATCAAGAAATGCTATGGCGGTTTGCGGAGGAATTCAAATGGGATTTGACGGAAAAACATGTCTTAAATATGCATATATTATGTCAATTCCGGCTATGGTAGGCAGGATTGCAGTTGACCTGATACAGATATATAATTCCACAGGAGAAGCAGTTACAGACGTGTTTGGAATACTTCCCATGCTTTTTGGCTTTATAGTTACTTTAGCCGCGTCATTAGTTGCAATAAGACTTATGCAGAGATTGGCTTTAAAAGGAAGGTTCAGGGGATTTGCTTACTATCTATGGATAATAGGCATAATTACTCTAGTTGACATGCTTGCGCTTGATAAAATATTTTAAATTATTAGTGAAACTGGATTCAAATACATACAGGGAAAGAGTGACAACATAAAATTCTTTTATGGAGGACTATAGTATGAGTACGGATAAGATAGTTGTTTTTGTTGTTTTAATGCTTATATCTGTTGGTGCTTTTATCCTTAGCTGGCTTCAATTTAAAGAACGAGGGTTTTTATTCAATAATGCATATTTATATGCTTCTAAAGAAGAACGGGAGATGATGAATAAAAAACCATACTACAGGCAATCAGCAATTATCTCTCTTTTACTTGGGCTTATTTTCCTGCTGAATGCTATTGGGTTATTTGTTACGTGGTTTTCCTATATAAGCATAATCGCTGCAATTGCTTCAGTTATATTTGCTGTTGTTTCTTCTAAGAAAATAAAATGAGATGCATATTTGTTGACTATCGTTTTACTCAACCGCTTGCCGGAAGAGAATTTGGTATTCGGAATTTTTATATGAGAGTGAATGAATTTAACAAAATGATTAAAACGATGTAATTATATATAAAATAATATTGTAA
>CAUHBX010000119.1 GCA_959604475.1 uncultured Eubacteriales bacterium | reverse complement strand
GACTAATTTAGAACCAATTTCAACAGTTATCGGAGATGTAATAAATGAAAAAATTTGATATAATAATTATTGTTGCTGTTATTGCCTTAGCTGCAATTTTATATGCGAGCGGAATTTTTTCTCCTAAGGCGGATGGCGCCGAGGCGGTTATTTATGTGGACAAGGAGGAATATGCAAGGCTTCCCCTTAATGAGAATACGAGTATTACAGTAAATACAGATGAAGGCAGTAACAAAATTGTTATTGAAGACGGATATGCAGACTGTGTTGAAGCAGACTGCAGGGACGGCCTTTGTGTGAAGCAGAAAAAAATCAGCAAGAAGAACGAAACGATTGTCTGCCTGCCTCATAAGGTTGTAGTTGAGATAGAGTAGACAGTAAGATGGAGGAATTATGAGCAGAAGAGTTGCTTTTTATGGAATATTTGCTGCACTTGCAGTGCTTATGGGATATGTTGAAGCTATGGTTCCGGCTCCTGTACCGATACCTGGTATAAAGCTTGGGCTGGCAAATGTAATAGTGCTTATTTCTATGTATTTCATTAGCAATAAGGCTGCTCTTGGCGTGAATGTTATCCGAGTTGTGATGTCGGCGCTTCTTTTTAATGGATTTTCAGGATTTTTATTCAGCATAGCAGGAGCTGGAATCAGCTATATCGTTATGGTACTTGCAAAAAGAATAAAATCATCAAGTATAATAGGTGTAAGCGTTTTGGGAGGCGTCACCCATAATATTGCCCAAATAGGAGTTGCGGCTATTGTGCTGGATACTCCAGGACTTATGTATTATGTGCCTGTTATACTTATTTCAGGAATTATAACAGGCGTTATAATCGGAATAGTATCAAAATACTGTCTTAAGCACATTGAAAAAGCTGGGCTAAAATATTAAATTCTGGCAATGATGCTTTAAAACTAATTTGTTTGGACATACGTGTATAAATTTCCCGATTTTTGCATATCTTGTTTATAACTAAGTAAGTTGTACCATAAATGGGAGGTATGCTAAAATGAAACGCAACAGCGGAGATACTCTCCGTCAGGAAGGAAGGGCAATTATTAATGCTATTGAAGAGATTAAAGAAGAATTGGCTACAGCCAGACAGAACTTTGATTTAGCTACTGATGATGCCCTCATTGACTGCTATATATATGAAATATCGGCCCTTAACAGTAAATATCAATACTTTTTAAAAAAAGCAAAGGGCTGTGGACTTATTGCAGAGGGGTTTGATGAAGTTACAGCTTAAGGGGGGATTTGTATGGACAGTACAACTATTATTGTGGCTATGATATTGGTTTGCGTCGGAATACTTATGTTTATGGCTTTTTCAGGGCCAATTAAGACATTAATACGAATTTTACTGGGAGCTTTAATAGGAATGGCTGGAATATACGCTCTTAATGTATTTTTTCCAGCTGTAAATATAGGCATAAATCCAATAACCGCTGCCATAACAGGAATTCTTGGGGTTCCGGGATTTGCGGCGTTAATTGTGGCTGGGCTAGTACTTTAATAATTTGTATAACTTGACAAAAAGTTTGTTAATTTATATAATTAATAACAGCATAGTTTACAAATACCCGTTTGCTAAGATATGCAGACGGGTTTAATTTTTATTGGAGTGAAGCCATTGTTTCAAAAATTTTTAAGAAGTATTACTGGCGAGCTTTCAAAAAAACAGTTTAAGCTGTTAACTGTTATAAGGGGCTCAAATGATGAAGAAATTTCAGCGATATTCGTTAAGGATGAAAGCCCCATTTTTTATATGGTCAGTATATCGGATTTTGATAGTATTATTCCAGAAGAAATTGAAAAGCTAATCACAGAGTCAGAGGAAAATATATTAAAAGTAAACCGTGACTTTTTTAATAATATCGTAAGTGTAAATATACTTTACTGTGAAAACGCTGAGAGGGCCAAAGCTTTTGTTAACAGCAGAGATATTATAAGGGATAACGGTATACATAACGTATGGTGGTATACGGATGGAAATGTGCTGTATTATGGGCAGGGGCAGCCGACAAAAGTGTTTGGAATTGAAAAATTGGTTAAAATGGCTTTTGACAATGACCTATATGGGCAATCTATGGATTTAGAGGAAATCAGCCATAATGAATCTGAAAAAACTAGGCTGAGACAAAAGTCTAAATTTCCGGTAATTATAGCCGTAATAATGACTGTCAATATACTGATTTTTTTAGCTCAGCTGGTATTAGGAACTGAGGACGAATTTATATACCGATATGGCATTAATCATTCCATGATATTTTTAGAAAGCCAGTACTACAGGATTTTTACATATATGTTTATACACAGTGGTGCAGAGCACATAATGCTTAACTGTATTTCCCTTTTTATCTATGGCACAAGGGTAGAAAAATATTGTGGTAATTTAAAAACTGCGATTATTTATTTTATTTCAGGATTATTAGGAGGACTTTTATCAGCAAGCTTTAACACTGGCTTTTGCGTTGGTGCTTCAGGGGCTATATTTGGACTTTTGGGGGCTGTGCTTGTACTTGCTAAAAAAACAGGCCAAAAACTTGATGGATTAGGCTACACAACAATGCTTGCAGTTGCAGTTGCAAGTATCGGTATGGGTATGCTTGATGCGGGAGTTGATAATTTTGGACATATAGGAGGCTTCGTAGGAGGGCTGATTACCAGCGCGTTTATTTATAGGTCTAAAAAAGAATAATGAGGATATAATCAGGTATATTAATATTATGTTGATATACGGAGTTGATTATATGATAGCTAATTATTGCGAATTATCAGAGGCTTACAACAAAATTGTTTCCGAATGTTATTCTCCAGGAGAAGCCTATATAAAAATACGATGCAGCGAGTATTTAAACGAATACTGCAGAAGAAAACGTAAAAATATAAGTCTGGCTGATGAACACTTTTTTATAGATTATTTTACCAAATGGCTTCCTTATAAAGTATGTATAGAGAATAAAAGCATTATTGAGGGCTTTTATCCGTCTGCTGAGGAATACTTAAGGCTTACCGATATGCTTAATGGAACATCTGTTCACAGCAAATTTAAGTTACTGGACCCTAAGATAAAATATGAATCAGTAAGGCTTATGCTTTTGAAAAGAAGTATAATGGAATTCAATAACAGCTTTATTATTTCTAAAATGCCGTGTATAATAGACTTAGACAAATACAGGCAAAAAATGACCCAAAAGGACAGTGAAGAGGAAAGGGACAGCGGAAGGTTTAAGGTTGAGAGTATTTTTTCAAAAAATTCTGTTGTTTTAAGCAAAATTAATGGCTGTGAGTATTATATAAGACTTTTCTTTAATCCTGAAGTAATTGGGCTTGTTGAAGAAAATGATATATTTGATATTAGTGTTGTCAAGGACGGAGGAAGATGGAAGCTGGATGATATAAACGGCTGCTATAATAAACAGGGAAAGAGCTTTATATGAATAAAAATTTAGATGATATAAATTCCGAAATAATTAATTCTGCCGCGGTACAGTACCCGGGCAGAAGGGTTGTTTTGGGAGACGGCAACATGAGTTCTGTGGTAATGCTTATAGGGGAAGCACCCGGAGGTGATGAAGAAAAGCAGGGACGGCCGTTTGTAGGAAAAGCAGGGAAAAACCTGATGGATTTTTTGTCTGCCGTTGGCCTTAAAAGGGAGGAACTGTATTTAAGCAATGTAGTGAAAATAAGGCCTTATAAGTTAAGCAGTAAAACAGGGCAAAGGGTAAACAGGCCGCCCAGCAGGGAAGAAATTAATTTTTTTATATCCTTATTATATGATGAGATAGAAGCAGTAAAGCCGGAGATTATAGTTACATTGGGAAATGTTCCTCTTCAGGCCGTTCTTAAGGATAACAAGGCTCAAATAGGGGATTATCACGGAAAGCTGATTTGTCTTGGGGACCAAAAAGTATTCCCGCTATATCATCCGGCGGCAGTGATATATAACAGAAGTCTTGAAAATATATATTATGAGGATATTGAAAAACTTAAGGGAAATATAAATCAGGGGAGATGCTAATATGGTAAAAAGCAGTGTCATGTTATCAGAGAAGGTAGCTGATCAAATTCTTAAGATGATTACCATCGAGAAAAAATTCAATATAGGGGACAAGCTTCCCAATGAAAATGAGCTTTCAAGCGAATTGGGTGTAAGCAGAACAACATTAAGAGAGGCTGTAAAATTCCTCATCGCTCATAATGTTCTTGAGATAAAAAGGTGCAAGGGAACTTTTGTGGCGGACAATAAGGAACTGAATGTGGATTTTGGATTAAGTGAATTAGACAACTTTGTAATGAACGCAATGGACTTTTTTGAGGCAAGAATAATGCTTGAGCCGACTATGGCCAATTATGCCGCCAGAAGAGCTACTGCTGAAGATATAGAAAAAATAGTTGAATTAGACAAAATTATCAATAAACATATTGATGACGCTGACTTGCGTACTGAATACGACCTTGAATTTCACTATGCCATTGCTAATGCTGCAAAAAATGAGTTTATTATAAAAATAATGCCTGTAATCTATTCAGGCATGGATATGAAGAAAATATTTAAAATGGTCAGCGATGAGGTTAAGGATTACACAATAAACGACCACAAAATGGTTGTTGAATTTATCAAAAAAGGTGATGCGGCCGGAGCAGAGGCAGCCATGAGAATGCATATTCTGCATGCCTTTAACTTAGCTAAGGATATTAAACAATAAGGAAAAGAGGTATAACATAAGGTGTATACTGCCTTATGTTATTTCTCTTTTTCACATATTCTTGAAAACCACCTTTTTACAGACGTAAAAAATGACGGATTATTTTCTTTAACTTTTTCAAATGACGGTGGGTTATCTATATACCAC
>CAUHBX010000118.1 GCA_959604475.1 uncultured Eubacteriales bacterium | reverse complement strand
GCAGCCGTATTTACAGGCGTAGCGCTTTCAATCTCTACTTTCTTCCACAATGCTTTATTCCTATCCAATATGGCTTTAAACAGATAAATCGTTTTATATTCCCCACTGAGCATATCTGTTCCAAATCGAATCTCTCTCATTTGGCTGTCACGGATGAGAGATTCATTTATTTTGTCTAAAGGAATGGGAGGATTTTTTCCGCCAGTCTCCTTTTGAAAAAACAGCTTGCCAAGCGGAGTGTGGATATAAGATGTACATGGCATAAATATTTCCAGTTCCCTTTCACCATCTATTGCTATTGCTGTAAACAGGGAATTTATTATCTCCCTGAAGTCTACGGGATAGGAATACAGAGGTCTTATAAGACGCAGATAATAACCGAAGACATAAATGAATGTTCTGTCCAAAAGAACTCCAAGATAAAATATAGACGAAAGCAACGCTGAATCGGTTTCATTTAGCTCGCTTTTTTCGGCTCGGTTCCATATATCTTCTATATTAGCGCCTGACTTTCCATATAGGCTTATAAAAATATCGTCTATTGGAATAGGATTTTCCAAAAAGCTTCTTATATCCTCAAAATCAATTTCGCATAGGTCAAACGGAAACTCGGAATAAAGTACTTTTGAACATATGCCGCATGACGTATCTACAATCAAATTAAATTTTTTTTCATTACTAAGACTGTAAAATATACAGTCGGGATTTGGCTGGATACATTTATCAAACAGAGAAGTCATCTGCTTATACAAGCCAAGCTTATCGGCCAGAACAAAAAGATAAATAGCATAATATCTGTCTGATATTGATAACTTTTTCTGCAGTGCTCTTATGTCCTTTTCCTTCATTGTAAAATTTTCATTTATATAAAGAACCGGGTTAATATAGTCAATGAATATTTCTAAATCCTTATATATTGGATGGTCTTTCAACGAATATAGGTTGCGTTTATATGAAAAATCAAGCGCTTCCCCGGTTATGTTTTTAAAATGTATACATGTACTGTAAAAACCGCCGTCACCAGACACGTTTTCCCTCTGGCTTTCAATAATCGTTGAGGGGGACAGTATCGTCTCAGGAAAAAGCGCGCTGTAATACCAACGAACAAAAAGAGTCGGCGCCAAATAGGCTATTTCCTTTCTCTGCCTTCCGGTCATGTAAATATATGTAGTATTAAAGTCCATTGAAAAATGGTCAAATATTTTTTCTATCTCAGGCTTCATATCTGCCTCCAAAAATTTATTACGTTCTATTATAGCAGATTTTTTAGATATTTAAAATATGTATTGAGGTTTTATTGATTTTGGTTTTTTATGTCTCACGTCTGCAGAAGATAAAACAAAAATATCCAGTGCTGAAATGCAGGGCATAGACATATCCGCTCATTTAATGACCAATGCCTTTTTTGTCGGATAATTTTTACTTATATCTTAATTTTGAATTTAACAATTGCCTGTAAGCCGGAAAAATTATATAATCATTATACGGTCTGGCGTAAATGCAATGAAAGGATTTTATTTATGAAAAAAGGCGTAATATTTGATTTGGACGGAACACTTATAAACTCCATGAAGGTTTGGGAAAATGCAGATTTCACTCTTGCTGAAAAATATGGTTTCAGGCCTGACGAGGAATATTGGAATACTGTTACTTCATGCTCCTTTTTAGAGGGAGCTTCCTATATAACTAATCGCTTTAAGCTGGGCAAAAGCCCCAGGGAGATAGCTGACGAGCTCTATTCGATTGCCCTTAACGACTACAGACACAATATAAAATTGAAGCCTGGGGCAAAGTTATTGCTCGAAAGGCTTAATAGGGACGGTATAAAAATGGCAATTGCTACATCTAATGTTGAAGAAATGACGCATGCTGTATTGAAGAAAAATGGGGTGTTTGGTTATTTTAAAGCATTTGCCTACTGTGACTGCGTTGGCAAAAATAAAGCATATCCTGATGTATATAATGAGGCGGCTAAAGCAATCGGCCTTAATGCCGAGGAATGCTATGTGTTTGAGGATGTTCCATATGCCCTGGAAGGGGCTAAAAAGGCCGGGGCGGAGGTTATAGGAGTCTATGATGAGTATTCTGCTGATAAAGAGAGTGAAATGAGGCAGAAGGCTGACAGATATATTATGCGGCTGGACGAGTTCAGCTACTGAAAGTTGCCAAACTATTTTTAATATGCTGTATTCTTTGCGAATGTATATTATGTATGAACAGGAGAAGCGATATGAAAGAGACAAAGAATTTTTATATCATTGATAAAAGCGTGCTGCCGGAAGTATTTATTAAGGTGATGGAGGTTAAAAACCTTCTTGAAAGCGGACGTGAAAAAACGGTTCAAGACGCCGTAAATAAAGTTGGCATCAGCAGAAGCGCTTTCTATAAATACAGAGACGCTATATTCCCTTTGTATGAGCATTCCAGAGGTAAAAACGTTACATTAGCGGCTAACATGGACAACAGGGCGGGCCTTCTTTCCGCCGTTCTTAACGCAATTGCCCAGGGCGGGGCTAATATACTTACAATTAACCAGACGATACCTATAAACGGGATAGCCAATGTTACAATAACTATTGAAACACAGGATATAAAAACTGAAATCGGTGAATTTATAGAAAAAATAAGCGCTATTGAAGGAGTTAGGTCTCTTAATATTATCGCGCGTGAATAAAATAACTTGGGGGATATAAAATGTTACATATTAAAGTACCGGCTACCTCGGCGAACATGGGTCCTGGATTTGACTGTGCCGGGATTGCACTGCAGATGTATAATGAGCTGTGGGTAGAGGAAATAGAAAACGGGGTAGAAATTATATCGAAAAATAATAAAATCATTCCCAAAGATGATAAAAATTTAATATATAGTACTATTAGGGGATTTTATGAGGAAGAGGGTATAGCTATGCCCGGCCTGCGGCTCATACAGCAGGATGATATTCCTATGACCAGGGGCCTTGGCAGCTCTGCGGCGTGTATAGCCGGAGGCCTGCTTGCGGCTAATGCCTTAAGCGGAAGAAATTACAGCCTTGAGGAAATAGCGCAGAGGGCGGCTAAGCTTGAAGGCCATCCCGATAATTCAAATCCGGCTCTTATGGGAGGAATGATAATAAGTGCAATGTATGATGAAGGCATGAAATGCGTAAAGCTCACTGTGCCCAAAAACATTACGTTTGCCGTTATGATACCTGACTTTGCCCTGTCTACATCTGAGTCAAGGTCGGTTCTTCCTAATGAGTACACAAGAAGCCAGTCTGTCTTTAACTCATCGCGTACAGGTCTTTTGGTAGCTTCTATGATGACAGGAAATCTGGATAATCTGCGTGTGGCTATGGATGACGCTATTCACCAGCCCTATAGGAAAACGCTTATAAGGGGATATGATGAAATATTTACCGCCGCAGAGGCAAACGGCTCGAAGGCTGAATATTTAAGCGGCGCTGGTCCTACTCTTATGGCTGTTATTACTGATGAAACGGTGGAGATGTTTGAAAGGGAGATGAAAAAAATCCTTGAGGCTCTTCCCGATAAATGGGAGCTTAGACTGCTTAAGCCCGATATGGCAGGAGCGGTTATTGAGAGATAATAATCCAATCTGGAGGGGTTTGCTTGCTTATAGTACAAAAATACGGCGGCTCGTCTGTCGCCGATAAAGACAGGATGCTCAACGCTGCGGGGCGTATTGCCCAGGATTACCGCAGTGGCTGTGAAATGGTGGTTGTTGTGTCTGCACAGGGAGATACAACAGATGAGCTTTTAAAATCAGCGCTGGATATGAACCCTGACGCTTCAAAAAGGGAGCTTGACATGCTGATTTCAACAGGAGAACAGCAATCAGCAGCGCTTATGGCTATGGCTTTAAATTCAATGGGGCTTCCGGCTATTAGCCTTAACGCATGGCAGATGGGGATATTTACAACAGATAACTACGGCAACGCCAAAATTGAGACGATGTCCTGTGAGAGAATTAAGGAAGAGCTTACAAAAGGAAATATAGTAATAGCCGCTGGCTTTCAGGGGATTAACAGGTTCAGCGATATTACAACCCTTGGAAGAGGAGGGTCGGATACAACGGCTGTTGCTCTGGCTGCAGCGCTTAACGCTGACAGATGTGAAATATATACTGACGTTGAGGGAGTGTTTACAGCTGACCCAAGGGTTGTGCCGAAGGCTGAAAAGCTTGCGATGATAAGCTATGATGAAATGCTTGACTATACAACTATGGGGGCTAAGGTCCTTCATAACCGTTCCGTTGAGCTTGCTAAAAGGTACAGCGTTCCGCTGAGTGTGCGGTCTTCCTTTGCCAAGGAAGAGGGCACGTCCGTCTGCGGAGAGAAGGGCAAAAGGGTTGTAAGCGGAATCGCGTCTGACAAAAATACTGCGCTTGTGACGGTTACAGGAATTGCGAACAGGCCTGGAGCTGCTTTTTATATTTTCAGACTTTTGGCTGAAAAAAATATAAGCGTTGATATAATTCTTGGTTCAAAAAACGGTGAAATTGATTTTACTGTAAGTACAAAGGATTTAAAAACAGCTATAGATACTCTTAACAGAAATAGCACGCTGATAGATGCCGAGGGGATTGCCGCCAATGACGGCTTTTCAAAAATATCAGTAATAGGCGCAGGACTGGAGACTAATCCCGGAGTTGTTGCCTCACTGTTGGACGCTGTTATGGATGCGGGTATAAATATAGAATTGATAACTACTTCTGAAATAAAAATCAGCATGCTTGTCGCAGAGGCGGATACAGAAAAAGCAGTTAGGGCGCTGCATAAAAAATTTATTGAATAAACGGTTATTATGAAAACTCATGGGTAAATTAGGGGATTACTACGTTCTGTTTTTTTGCCGTTTGGAGAGACGGTGTTATTTTGGAGAAGAAGAGGAAAAATTTATT
>CAUHBX010000117.1 GCA_959604475.1 uncultured Eubacteriales bacterium | reverse complement strand
CAAGAAATAAAGGATTCTATTATAATGGGAAAGCCCTTTTGTAAGGAGGCAAGATAATGGCTTCATATTTACAACAAATGCGTGAGCTGGAAGAACTTAAGAAGAAAGCTGAGGCTAATAATATTAAGTTAAGTACAAATAAAGGCGTATCTTTGGGTACGCCTTCTTCTATGCCAAAAGTAGGCCCTATAGAGAGCTTACCAAAGGTTACGGTATCACAGAGGGCGGGATTGGCTGCCGAAAAAGCAAGCAGGTATTATTTGCAAAATAGCCCGGATATGTATAACAGCACACCTAAACAGATAGGGCCTAAACAGTGGGCGGGGCCGACCAATACCGCAGCCTTAAGAGTCGCTCCGGGTTCATCAAATGTAAAAAAGGCAACAGCGGCCAATAACAGGGCTAACGCAGCTTATTTAAAATATGCAGCTGAAGCTTATGTACCTGAAAGCTTGCCAAAGGTAGGAGATACCCCTATCGGCCCGCAGCAGCTTCCGAGTGTAGGAAATTTAACTCCATATACACCAAACACTAAGCCGGTTAAAGAATTGTCTTTCAAAGAGAAGTTTATGCAGAAAGGTCTTAATCCAAGTGAAACTTGGGCTAACTCGTCAATGGAGCTTCCGGCGGTACCAACAGCAGCCAAACAGGGCGGAGGGCTTGGAAACAGAGGTTATAATGCTGTAAGCTCCATAGGCGACAATATGATAGGCGCCGATAAAAGCTTAAAGGCCACGGCAAACCAGTCCTTTGAAAACGAAAAGGCATACAGAAATGCCTTGATGAGCTACAATGAAACGATAGACGCTATTATGCTGGCAAGGGACAGGTATCCTTCAACATCTGATGAATACAAGAAATACAGTTTAGCCTTAGATAAAATATACGCCGCTGCTGACAGTCTGAGAGACAAGGCTGCCGACATGACGGACGCTAATCAGTTTATGGCCAGCGCGGAACAACTGCGCAGAGAAGCTACAAAAGGATTGTCCGGTCTGCCTTTACAGTTTGCCGAGGCCACTATATCTGTTGGCGATAATCTGGCCACAATGGGAATGACAGGCTTTAACCCTACAGCTACACTTATTATGATGGGTGCAAAAGCCGCAGGCCAGAGGGCTAACGAGCTTTCCAATCAGGGCGTAAGCGCAGGAGACGCTTTCAGCCGTGGAGTATTAAGCGGTGTAATTGAAGGTGTGACAGAAAAAATAGGTCTTGATAACCTGTTGGATATAGTCAATTCAAACAATGTGAAAGTGCTTTCAAGCATACTTAAACAAATGGTCGCTGAAGGCGGGGAGGAAGGCTTAAGCAGTATTATGAATTATGCCGCTGACAGGATGAGCGGTGATAATAAAGATTTCGACTGGGATGACTTTTCACAGTCGATTATACAGGGTGCTTTATCTGGTCTTATATTTGGTGCCGGTGGTACTGTAACAAACAAGGTCATGCCTATGGTATCAGGCTACTCGGATATGGAACACTTGAATATGGCGCGAGAGCTTGAAGCGAAAAGAGCAAAAAAACCGCTGGAATCAATGGTTATGCCTTCAGTCGGAAAGTATTCTTCAAATACAGTTAATACGGGTGTTAATATCGGAAATATGAGTGCGGAAGAATATTTGGATAAGTATAATAACGAGCTGGTCAGGAAAAGCGAGCAGTCGGAATATATGAAACAGGTATATGACGTTATGATGGGAAAAATGCCGTCACATAAAGCTGTAGAGGTTATGAAAACGCCGGATATTTTAAAGCAGTATGGGGCTAAAGATTTGACTATAACAATAGACCAAAAAAATATTAGGAAAATAGCGTATCCACAGGACTACTTAGGGCTTGAACAAGGTCATAACTTAGGATTTTATTTTATAGAGCAATTACCTGAGCAGCTTTCAAAACCCGTAGCAATACTAAAATCTAAAACACAAAAAAATAGTTTTGTTATTGTTACAGAAATGGTTGATACATTTAATAAACCTGTATTAGTTGCTGTTCATTTAGATAAAAACGGTAAAATCGGGTTAAGCAATGAGATAGCCTCAGCATATGGCAAAGATAATTATAGCTCATTTATTAGCGATAATAGAAAAAAAGGCAATATAGTATATGAAGATATAAATAGAGGGTTGGATTCACTTCCTGTCAACGGACTCCAATTGTCCGAGATGGAAGCTACTACCGACCCTATATTTAGTATATACAAAAATTCCGATACGGTCAATACTCAGACGGATTTTAATAAAAAAAGCAATGGAAATAATATTGATAGCTCCGCAATCGGTTTCAAGACCACATCTATAGGAGCTAACAATAATCCATTGCTCAATAATATTGTACCCAATTCCGAACAAAAAAGCAATAGTATAGGAAATAATAATCTTGGTATTATCAACCCGGAAATACAAAAGACCTTCGAGGCAGTTAATCAGTTAAAAGAGGATGGCAAGGGCTTTTATCAGAGCTTTGTATCCGGTTTAGCTCCATTTGAACGTATGGCCAAAGTGGATACTAGAGAGTCCGGAAGGAATATAGAGGCACTCGCCAATAAACACGGTCAAAAGGGAGGCATTGTTGATACTGTTCTGACCAGAGGACTTTATGACATTAACGGCAATAAAGTAAGCGATTTATCCTTCGTTGATGTAGCCTCACAGGTTCCCAAAGAACAGCTTGCAGCGTTTAATGATTACTGGCATGAAAAACATAACATAGACCGTCAGGCTCAGGGTAAGCCGGTAACCGCCCATACCGCCGATGAAAGCAGGCAGATAGTAGCTCAATACGAAAAGCAGCACCCGGAATTTATAACATACCAGCAGAACATATCGAACTATCTTGATACGTTTATGCGGACTTGGCTTGTTGGAAGCGGCTTAATGAGTCAGGCGGACTATCTTAACATGAAAAAAATGTATCCGTATTATGTGCCTACATTCCGTGTTGATGATGGTATTCCCGGTGGGGGTTCTGTTAAGAGCGGTAAGAGAATAAGGGGCAGTAATGCGGTAGGAAAAGCAAAGGGCGGTACATCTGATATATTGAGCTTTGATGAGGCAATTACCCAGAAAATAAATTCGGTAATTACCGCAGCCACAAAAAATGATATATCAAGGGAAATATTATCCTTTGCTCAAACACTCCCGGCTGAAGCTGCAAAAAGCGGTATTTTGATAGATACTGATACGAGCGGCCAGTATGCAGGGCAAATCGACCTGGGCGAATTTATGGATAATGTTGACAAGAACATAGCTCGGCAAATCAACAAGGGAAACTATGAAATTACATTTTATAATGAAGGAAAGCCTCAGACTATGAAAATCAGCCGCGACGTTTGGGAAGCTTATAACTTCCTTGACAGCAAACTGGGAGATACAAAAGGGTATAAAACCTTTGCAAGTATAGGACGCGCCTTTACAAATCCCATGAGAGCGCTTACAACTACATATAACCCGCTGTTCTTTATGACAAACCTCATGCGTGACGCGCAGACCTATACAATTAATAACACAGCTAAAAACTCTGCTGTGGCGGCAAAGAACTATGTTAAAGCTTTAGTTGAGATAGCTAAACGGTCGGATACGTATAACCAGTATAAGGCTCTTGGCGGCTCGCAGAATGGATATTACGGCTCAAATATGTATCAGAAGGCAGAAACAAACGTAAATCCGGGAGCTAAAACATTCGGGCAAAAGGCATTGGGTGTTCTTAAGTCACCTCTTACAGCTATAGAAAGTATGGGAGAGTTCACAGAGAAAATACCCAGATACGCCGAATACCTTAATACAATAGACAGACTAGGCAACACTGATGCAGGCAGGCTTCAGGCTTCTTTAAATGCGGCAGATGTAACAGTCAACTTTAACAGGTCGTCCACACTATCTACACTGGCCAATGCTTGGGTGCCTTATTTCAATGCGGGGCTGCAAGGAATGGATAAAACGCTCAGGCAGATTAAAGCACACCCCGTTCAGACTACAGCAAGGGCGGCGGTTTCCGTATTTTTACCTACGCTGTTGCTTTATCTTGTAAACAAAGATAATCCACACTGGGAGGACGTGAAGGACGGGGTAAGAGATAACTACTATCTTATACCTAATACATTTGGGCCGCATGATGAGGAAGGTAATGCCGAGACATTTATCAGGATTCCCAAATCAAGGGAGTTTGGAGCTATATTCGGCGCGTCCTTTGAAAGATTTATACGTGCTATTAATGAAAGTGAGGATAACGGGGACAGCCTAAATAATACCCTGCCGTCAGCTTTTGACGGTTATCTTGAAACGCTTTTAAACAGTTTGGCTCCGCCGGATATACTTGGTGACAATATAGCTGGCTCACTGATAAGGTTAGGCACTAATACTGCATGGCACGGCGGGAAAATAGTCCCATCAAATCTTGAAAAGGTTTCACCACGGAACCAGTATGATATAAACACATCTGGAATAGCTATGGGTATAGCAAATGCTGCACAGTCCCTTCCTGTAGCTCCGGGATGGCTTGAAAGCCCTATGAAGGTTGACTATCTTATCGACAGCTACGGCGGGTATGCTGGCGACCTTATACAGGGGCTTACATCAAGAAAGAATGTGGGAAGCAACTCAAAAGAAACGCTTATGAACTCGCTTAATACCGGCTTTGTACAGCCCTTTAAAAACAGGCTTACAACGGATAGTGCTTACTCAAACTACAACCTTGACCGGTTTTATGATAAAACAGATAAGCTGGAAACTGCGGCTAATGACAGGGATATAGACGAGAATTTACCAACGGAATATAGGACGCCGGAGGAAAAGGTTGAGAGCGATTTTACAAAAGCCCAACGGCAGATAAGCGATTTAACCAAACAGGAGCGTTCTATACTGGAATCGGAAATGCCTATTAAAGAGAAAAATGCTTTGA
>CAUHBX010000116.1 GCA_959604475.1 uncultured Eubacteriales bacterium | reverse complement strand
TGAAGTATTAGCATCAAGTACGGCTCCTAACAATAAATATGTACGGCGTATGCGTTTTATTATTTCATCAGAAGCGGTAATTGAGCCTCCGGTAGCATCGCTGTGACCTCCAAAAAATTTTGTAAGGCTATGGACAACAATATCAGCGCCAAAATTCAACGGCTTTATTACAAAAGGGGTAGTAAATGTACTGTCTACAACAACCAATATTCCTGATTTGTGAGCTATAAGAGAAATTTGCTCTATATCTACTACCTGCGTCAGAGGATTAGCGATGATTTCTGTATAGAACACCTTTGTATTGGAACGAATGGAGTCTTTAACAGAACCAGGGTCTGTAAAGTCTGCCATTGCAATCTCAATTCCATGGGATTTTAACAGTTCTATAAGTTCAATAGTTTCGGCGTAAATATCTTTACTGAATACAGCATGGTCACCGCTGTTTAATAGCGATAGGAGAGTGGTAGATATTGCGCCCATACCGGAAGAGCAAATAAGCGTTTTCTCACCGTTTTCAAGATAAGAGACTGCTTCTGCCAAGCCATCCCTGTTTGGATTTCCAGTACGGTTATAGAAATACTTACCGCCATTGTTTGCAAAAGCATAGTCCGTAGTATCTTCGATTATATACGCTGTAGACGGATATATTGGAGCTGTTTCTGGGTTGACTGCGTTTGGCCTCGCCTGCATACCTCTATATAGAATTTCTGTGTTTTCATTAAACATTTTAATCACCTTCCTTTTATTTCTTTTAGTATAATGTATTCCTGTAATTAATTGTAATCTTTATTCCAGCTATAATGTCAATTGTATGTTTTTTATAAAGTAGTGCAGGATGTTTCTGCACAATATTGAGATAAATGACCAAATACCTGTATTTGAGAGTTACTTATACTTTAAAATGTACTTTTTAAATACTGTGAGGCCTGTTATAATGTCATAAATCTTAAGAAAAAATGAAGAAAACGATAAAATCAAAAAATCTAGAACTTTTTGATTTAATCTGGTGTCTTATAAGTGTAAAACAAAGAAAAAGAATGCTGCAGCATTGAGAGGGTGAAATAAATATGAGCAAAAGAAAGCTCGTAGAAAAATTTATAAATGATAATATAGACAGTGCCTACCGCTTTGCATTTACATATATGAAAAATCAGCATGACGCAGAGGATGTAGTGTCAGACAGTATAATAAGAGCTCTTAGGGCTGCGGACAGCGTAAAAGACCCTGAAAGAATTAAACCATGGTTTTTCAGGATAGTATCCAACACTGCCCTTACAAATATTAAAAAGAAGCAAAAGGTTGTTCCTTTTGATAGCATGGATAATAATGAGGATATTTATGAAGACAGCTACAGCATATCAAACATCAATGAAATGATTGAAAAGCTTCCAAAGGATTATATGGAAGTTATAGTTCTCAGATACTTCGAGGACATGAAAATCAAAGATGTTGCCGAAGTGCTTAATATCAACGAGAACACGGCAAAAACAAGGCTTTACAAGGCCCTGAGATTATTGAAGGAGGATATGGTGGAAGATTATGAGTAAACAAATGGATGAATTCAAAAAACAGTATAAAAATATTAAAGCATCGGAGGATTTAATTATGAAAGCAAATAAAGAGATAAAGAAATCAAAAACTAAAAGGGGTTTTAAAACAGGAGCAGGGGCAGTTGCAGCTTTTGTTGTGGCAGTTGGAGTTGTTGCTAATGTGAGCCCGTCCTTTGCATACGCTATGAGCGATGTTCCTGTAATGGGAGGCTTGGTTAAGGTAGTAACATTCGGGAAATACGAAAATGTTGAAAACGGATATGAAATTAAAGTAAATACACCAAAAATTGAGGGACTTGTGGACGAAGAGCTGCAGAAAAAGCTTAATGCAGAATTTAAAGACCAGGCTGACAGTGTTATTGCCGGATTTGAGCAGAGCGTTAAGGAGCTTAAAGAGGAATTTGGCGATGAAACAGTTCATATGGGCATAGAATACAACTATGAAGTGAAAACTGACAACAACGATATTCTTGCCCTTGACACATATGTATACTTTGCCTCAGGTTCATCAACGTCAGTTCATAATTATTACACCATAAACAAGCACACAGGAGAAATTTATACCCTTAAAGGTATGTTCAAGGATGGAGCCGATTATGTAACGCCTATAAGCGATTATGTTAAAGGTGAAATGGAAAGGCTTAATAAGGAAGAGGACGGCATGTTCTGGGTAGGAGATACCGAAATAGAGGGCTTTGAAAGGATAGCAGACGACCAGAAGTTTTATATCAATAACGATGGCAATATTGTAATTTGTTTCCAAAAATATGAAGTTGCAGCCGGAGCGCAGGGCACTCCTGAGTTTGTTATCCCAAATGATGTTATAGCAGACATACTTAAATAAGTTAATCGCGATTAAAATATATTACACCCTCGTACGTCGGATATTTATATCCGGCGTATTTTTTAAAATTTGTATAAAGGTCTTTTTCTGAGGCAATAATACTTTCAGAGAAATCAAATGATTTCACTTTTATGGAGGTGCCTATATGAAAAGGAACAAATTTATGGAGTTTTTAAACAGCAAAGGCCAGTATGCGGCAATCTTTGCGTTTATAGTTGTAGCGGGTATCTGCGCCGGTACAGCAGCCTATAACAAAGGACTTAATAACAATGAGGCCACAAGTGAACCGAATACAACAAGTGAGCCTGTATTAACTAATAAAAACGCAGAAAAGAAACCTGAACAGACAGAAAATACAACAAACACAGAACCTGCCAAAACACAGGAAAACACAGTGCCTGAAACAGAGAACAATACGGCCCTTCTTGACGGTGAGGATGGAGAGGATTTCGAAATTGCCCTCACATGGCCGGTTGACGGTGATATTTTAATGGGCTACAGCCCTAACTCACTTGTATATGACCCTACGCTTGACCAGTATAGAACAAATGACAGCGTTTGCATTGCGGCAGGAGAAGGTTCAAATGTGTGCGCGTCTGCTGACGGTACTGTTGCCGAGGTGGTAGAGGACGAGACAAAGGGAAACTATGTTGTTATAGAGCATGAAAACGGCTGGAAGACTACATACAGCCAGCTTGCGGATATTCAGGTAGCCGCCGGCGACGCTGTAGCAAAAGGCGAGACCTTGGGTGTAGTTGCAAGTCCTTCAATCTATTCATCAGCTATGGGTTCACATGTTGAATTTAGAGTTACTCTGGATGACATGACTGTCGACCCGGAAGTCGCTGTTGGTTAAAACTGAATATCAGCCGCAAAGGGGCGGGTGCAAAAACAGATGGCATGCCATCTGTTTTTTGTCGTTTAATCATTTAATTTTTTTATTGGGTTTTTTTGTATATGTGTTATAATATCCATATAAAGCGAAAAAGAAAGTTTAAATATATAATGTGTGCTGCAGAATTTTATAAACCTACTAAGGAGGGTAACACGATGATATTTTCAGATGAGCGAAAGAGGGAACTTAATATCAGGATTGACTATAACAATATGATGAAGAAGTATGTCGGAGAATACGGTATATCTGATGCAGAACTGTCTGCTCTGTCTGGCAAGGCATCCAAGGCACATAAAGCTATGGAGGAGAAAAGATTAAACGGAGGAATGGATTGGAGAAATCTTCCGTATAATCAAAAGGATGTGGTCGCGGATATTAAGGCTTACGTGGACTCAGTTAAGGAATATACTGAGGCTTTTGTAGTTTTGGGAATAGGCGGTTCGGCTTTAGGGCCTATATGTGTGCAGCAGGCTATTAACCATCCGTTTTACAATGAGCTTTCTAAAGAAAAGCGAGGCGGATACCCCAAACTTTATGTAGCAGATAATGTAGACCCTGAAAGGCTCGCCTATCTTTTTGATGTTATTGATATTAAAAAGTGCATATTCAACTGTGTGTCAAAAAGTGGAAGTACTTCTGAAACAATGAGCCAATTTATGATAATAAAGGAAATGCTTGAGGAGAAACTTGGTAAAGAAGAGGCTTCAAAGCATATCGTATGTACAACGGATATTGAAAAGGGAAACCTTATTAAGATAGCAAAGGAAGAAGGCTACAAGACATTTATTATTCCCTCGGGAGTCGGGGGAAGGTTTTCCGAACTCACACCTGTTGGACTTCTTCCAGCGGCAATGTGCGGAATTGATATCGAAATGCTGCTTGATGGGGCTGCATATATGGATGAGCTTTCAAAAAATGAGGATATTTTTAAAAATCCCTCTTATATGTTTGCTCTTTTAAGCTATATATCAATGGAGCAGGGTAAAAATATTTCCGTTATGATGCCTTACGCGGACAGCCTTAAATATGTTTCAGACTGGTTTGCTCAGCTTTGGGCGGAATCTCTCGGCAAAAAATATGACAATGCAGGTAATATTGTAAACGCAGGACAGACACCCGTTAAAGCTCTTGGCGTAACAGACCAGCATTCGCAGGTCCAGCTTTATACAGAAGGGCCGTTTGATAAAATGATAGTTATTCTTGGCGTGGACAAGTTCAGGGAAACAGTAACTATACCTGAGATATACGGAGATATTCCAAGCCTTGGTTTCTTAGGAGGTATTACTCAGAACAGGCTCATTGCAACAGAACAGATGGCAACGGAATACGCGCTCCAGAAGGCGGGAAAATCAAATATGACTATTACGCTACCTGAAGTCAATGAATTTACATTAGGACAGCTTCTTTATATGTTTGAAGTTGCTACCGGGTTTGCCGGAGAGCTTCTTAATATTAATGCCTTTGACCAACCAGGCGTTGAAGAGGGGAAAAACGCCACCTATGCAATGTTTGGCAGACCTGGATATGAAGAAAAGAAGGCAGAGCTTGATGCGAAGCCAGAGAAAAGTGAAAAATATATTATTTAAAAAATATACCGGTATGTGCAGCGCACATACCGGTATTTAGTTTAGCTTCCCTTTAATGCTGA
>CAUHBX010000115.1 GCA_959604475.1 uncultured Eubacteriales bacterium | reverse complement strand
AAGGAATGTCTCCTTATATATATTAATCCCCATTAAGTCTTTAAAAAAGAGGGCCACCATGTTAAAATAACATGGTGGCTTTCTTTTTACTTAATTAAAGGGCCTCAAAGCTCATACAGTCTGTTTCGCATTTTTCTGAAGCGTTGGCAACGTTTTCGCCTACAACGATATCAGAAAGAGTACAGTGTCTGTCCTTATCATGGTAACGACATGATTTTACAGTGCATTTAATTTCCTGTGATCCAGGTCTGCTCATTATTAACATCTCCCGAAAATTTATTTATAAGCTTCAGCCCATGGCTCAAGCTCACAAATAGTATGCTCAGCATATTAAATAATATACTTATATGTAAATGCAATTAGGATGTGATTTTTTTGAAAACTTTTGCGGATTGGCACTGCGACACAGCTTCAGCTATATTTGAAAATAAGGAAAGCCTTTATGACGCTTCCGGGCATATCAATTTAAAAATGCTTGAAAATTACGATTCGCCAGTACAGACTTTCGCTGTATGGCTTAAAAGGTTATATTACCCTGAAGCCTATTTAAAAACAGTGGAAATAATTGATTATTTTAAAAATGAAGTAAATAATAACAAAGATAAAATAGCTTTGGTTACAGGCTATGACGATATAATAGAAAATAACGGTAAAATATGCGCGCTTTTATCAATAGAAGGCTGTGAAGCACTTGAAGGAAGCCTGGAAAAGCTGTATTCTTTATATAGCATGGGCGTAAGGGCCGCAACGCTTACATGGAATTACAAAAACTGCGTGGCTACGGGGGTAATGGAAAGCAGCCTTGGCGGCGGACTTACGGACTTCGGCAGGCAGGCAGTTAAGGAAATGGAAAGGCTGGGCATAGTAATTGACGTTTCCCATCTTTCCGACGAGGGCTTTTACGACGTACAAAAGCATACTGAGAAGCCTTTTATAGCAACACATTCCAACTGCCGCTCAATCTGCTCCTTTCCCAGGAACCTTACCGACGACCAGCTTAGGATAATAGGGGAGCGCGGCGGTATTGCGGGACTAAATATGTGCGTGGATTTTTTAAGCGACAGGGGACGCGCTGATAAGGACGATATACTCAGGCATACGGAGCATATGCTGAAGGTCTGCGGAGAAGACCATATTTGCCTGGGCTGCGACTTTGATGGGATACCGGTAACCCCCGAAGGAATGGAAAATGTGACAAAAATAGGCAGGCTGCTGGATGATATTGAAGAAGAATTTGGAAAAGAAACTGCCGAAAAAATCGGAAAAGGGAACTTTATGAGGATAATGGAACGGCTGCTGTAATTATCCCTTGCAATTGTAATTACAATAGTATACAATTTATCCCAAGAAATATGGAGGAGGAACAAACATGAATTTATCGGAGAAGGCGCTTGGCATTAAACCGTCGTCAACATTGTCAATTACCGAAAAAGCGGGCGTACTTAGAAAAGAAGGAAAGGACGTTATCAGCTTCAGCGTAGGCGAACCTGATTTTGATACTCCAGAACATATAAAAAAGGCAGCGGTAGTAGCCATAAACGAGGGCTTTACAAAATATACTCCTGCCGCCGGAATAGTTGAGCTTAGACAGGCCGTTGCCAAAAAACTCAAGGAGGACAACGGACTTGATTACGATTACACACAAATAGTAATAAGCAACGGAGCAAAGCACTCGCTCGTAAACGCTCTTATGGCCGTGCTTAACCCAGGGGACGAGGTTATTATTCCGGCTCCGTTCTGGCTCAGCTATGCTGAGATGGTAAGGCTTGCAGGAGGTACTCCTGTTGTGGTTTATACTAAACAGGAAGAAAACTTCGCGCTAACAAGGGGTGTGCTCGAAAGCGGCTACAGCAGCAAAACAAAGGCGGTTATAATAACAACGCCCAGCAACCCCACAGGCATGGTAATGACAGAGGAGCAGCTCAGGGGAATAGCTGACTTTGCCGTTGAGAAGGATATAATAGTAATAGCTGATGAGATTTATGAAAAGCTCATCTATTCAAAGGATAAAAAGCATATAAGCATAGCGTCCTTCGGCCAGGAAATATACGATAGGACAATAACGGTTAACGGGGTTTCAAAAAGCTATGCTATGACAGGCTGGAGGATAGGATATACAGCCTCTCCCCTTAAGATAGCTAAACTTATGGCCGGCATGCAGTCCCATATGACCTCAAACCCCAATTCAATAGCGCAGAAGGCAGCGCTTGCGGCAATCGCAGGCCCGCAGGACTGTGTGGAGCAAATGAGGGTGCAGTTTGAGAAGCGCCGTGACTATATTTATGAAAGAGTGGCAAAAATGCCCTATGTAAAGACAATCAAGCCGGAGGGAGCCTTTTATCTGTTCATAGATTTTTCAGGCACCTACGGAAAAACATATAAAGGAGAAACATTAAGCTCTGCGGCGCAGATTGGAGCAATGCTTCTTGACGAGAAGCTTTTGGCCGTAGTGCCGTGTGCGGATTTCGGTATGCCTGACCATATAAGATTTTCCTATGCGACTTCAATAGAGAATATAACAAAGGGAATGGACAGACTTGAGGGATTTCTTGCAGAAATTAAATAACTGAATTGGAGGAACTGACAGATGAAACTGACAAGAGTAAAGGAACTATACAAAAGCACGGCTGATTTTGCCGATAAAACTGTTGAGGTCGGAGGCTGGATTAGGACGCTTCGTTCTTCAAAGGCATTTGGATTTATAGAGCTTAATGACGGAACCTTTTTTAAAAGCGTACAGGTTGTTTTTGAGGACGGCGTAGTCAATAATTATACAGAAATATCAAAGCTTGGCGTAGGTGCGGCCATAATTGTAAAGGGCAGGCTTATGCTTACACCCGAGGCAAAACAGCCGTTTGAAATAAAGGCAGAGGAAATTTCGGTTGAGGGATACACAACACCCGACTACCCGCTCCAGAAAAAGAGACATTCATTTGAGTTTTTGAGGACAATAGCATATCTCAGACCAAGGACTAATACTTTTTCTGCCACATTCAGGGTAAGAAGCCTCGCAGCTTATGCTGTCCATAAGTTTTTCCAGGAAAGGGGCTTCGTATTTGTGCATACTCCGCTTATCACAGGCAGCGACTGTGAGGGAGCGGGAGAGATGTTCCAGGTTACAACTCTGGATATGAAAAATCCTCCTTTAAATGATGACGGAACGGTTGATTATACCAAGGACTTTTTCGGAAAGCAAACAAATCTGACAGTAAGCGGACAGCTTTCAGCTGAAACATATGCGCTTGCTTTCAGGGACGTATATACCTTCGGCCCCACATTCAGGGCGGAAAACTCCAACACAACCCGCCATGCGGCTGAATTCTGGATGATAGAGCCTGAAATGGCCTTTGCGGACCTTACCGACTATATGGATACAGCCGAGGATATGCTTAAGTTTGTTATCAGCTATGTACTTGAAAACGCACCTGAGGAAATGGAGTTTTTCAACAGCTTTGTAGACAAGGGACTTATTGACAGGCTCAACAACATAGTTGATTCGGATTTCGGACGTATTACCTATACTGAGGCTGTGGAAATTCTTAAGCAGGCAAATGACAGGTTTGACTACCATGTTGAGTGGGGCTGCGACCTTCAGACAGAACACGAAAGGTATCTTACCGAAGAGGTTTATAAGAAGCCTGTATTTGTTACGGATTACCCGAAGGAAATCAAGGCTTTCTATATGCGTATGAATGACGATGGAAAAACGGTAGCGGCCGCTGACTGTCTTGTTCCGGGAATTGGAGAGCTTATAGGCGGCAGCCAGAGGGAGGAAAGGCTCGACGTCCTTGAAAAGAGGATGGAGGAGCTTGGCCTTAATAAGGAGGACTACTGGTGGTATCTTGACCTCCGTAAGTTCGGCGGCACACGCCATGCGGGCTATGGCCTTGGCTTTGACAGGCTTATTATGTATATAACAGGAATGTCAAACATCAGAGACGTTATACCTTATCCCAGAACTGTAAGAAACGCTGAGTTCTGATACGGTAAAGGAGAAGGCATGGAATACGATATTAAAAAAAGCGAAAAAGTTTACGACGGTAAAATTTTAAAGGTATTCAGGGATGAAATTATGATGCCGGACGGCAAAACGGCCACAAGGGAGATTATTCAGAAAAATAATGCTTCCGCTATAGTTCCTGTAGATGAAGACGGTAATTTGATTTTTGTAAGGCAGTACCGCCACCCCGCTAAGGATATGGTGCTGGAAATACCGGCGGGGACCTTTGAAGCACATGAGGACCCTTATGACTGTGCCCTTCGCGAGCTGGAGGAGGAGATAGGCTATAAGGCGGAAAGCCTTACCTATATTAATTGGACTTACTGCTCCGTAGGAGTATGCACTGAAAAGATTTACCTTTATATTGCTGAAAAGCTCGTAAAGGGAGAACAGCACCTTGACCCGGACGAGTTTATAGAGATAGAAAGATATTCTCTTAAGGAAGCCATAGATATGGTATTTGACGGCACAATAAAGGACTCGAAAACCGTAATGGGCATACTTGCCTATAACCAGCTTGTCGCAAAAAGGAAAAGATAATAAAGAATAGAGCATGTACCCCTGTCATATATATTATTAAAAATAAGGCGGCGGGGTGATGCTATATGAAAAACAAAACAGCAGGCAGATGGCAGATGGTTTTATTAACCGTCTGTATCTGCTTTTTTGTTGGAATTCTGACCGGCGCGGTTTCGGCCGGAGCGCTGAAAGCGGAGCAGATTGACAGGCTGAATGGTTATATGGAGGCATTTGTCTCGCAGGACACATCATTCTGGCCGCTGTTTTTTAAGCATGGCAAATATATTGGGGCGATATGGCTTGCAGGCTTCATTTCATCGGGTGCTGTTATTATACTGATTATAATTTTCTGCTCCGGCATATTTTACGGGTTTTCAGCATCATTCACTGCAGCAGGCTCAGGGCTGTCCTATGTTCTGGCGAATATTCTGCCTCA
>CAUHBX010000114.1 GCA_959604475.1 uncultured Eubacteriales bacterium | reverse complement strand
CCAGGATATACATAGGAACCTGCGGCATCTATTATTTCCGCCTCTCCATCCTCCAGCCCGTAACCGACAGCCGATATTATTCCGTCATTTATAAGTACATCGGCGGGCCTTTTTACATCAATACCGTCTGCAACAACAAATCCGCTTTTAATCAAACGCTTCATGCAGTCCGCCTCCTATCTGTGAGAGTATATAAAGCATCGCCATCCTGACTGCAACACTGTTGCCTATTTGGTCATTAACAATACACTGATGGCTGTTTACAATACTTGTAGCAATTTCAACTCCTCTTTGTATCTGACCAGGATGCATGACTATGGCGTCCTTTTTGGCGTATTTCATCAGTGATTCGTCAATTAGGAACATACTTCTGTATTCATCAAGAGAAGGAATCAGATTATCGTCCCTCACCTGTGTTGCAATTCTTGTTGATAGTATAACGTCTGAACCCTCAACCGCTTCCCTAGGGTCATAGCAGACCTTCACGCCAAAGCTTTCAAGCTCCGGCGGTATGAGGGTTGAAGGGCCTGTTACGCATACTTGTGCTCCAAGCTTAAGAAGTCCCCATATGTTGCTTTTCGACACACGGCTGTGGGTTATATCTCCCACTATCGTAACCTTAAGGTTCTCAAAGCCTCCCTTGCTTTCCTTTATAGTAAGCAAATCGAGCAGCGACTGTCCCGGATTTTCATTGTATCCATCTCCCGCATTTATTACCGAAGCCTCAACACTATCGGCAAGAAGCCGTGCCGCGCCCGACATTGGGTGCCTGAGTATAATAAAGTCTGCGCCCATCTGGTCTATAAGCTGCCCCATATCCTGAAGGCGTTCCTTGCCTTCGCTTGCAGCTGTGGCCATCATATCAATGACATTCGCACTCAAATGCTGTGCGGCAAGTTCATAGGAAAGCTTTGCCCTGGCACTGGAGTCGTAAAAAAGTATTATCACTGACTTTCCTTGAAGATGAGGAACCTTTTTATTCTTTTGATTTATAACAAATTTCATAGTTTCCGCTGTTTTAAGAATGTAATCGAGTTCATCAGCTGATAAATCCCTTATTCCTAAAAAATCCTTGCGATTTAAAAACATTTCTGCACCCTCCTGAAAGCTCCGGCTGCGTTATATCTGCCTGCATTTATCAATCAGCCTGTTGAAGTACTCTGGAAGCTGAGACTCAAACTCCATATATTCTCCGCTGGAAGGATGAATAAATCCCAAAACCCTGGCATGAAGCACCTGCCCTTTAAGATTAAACGGCTGCTTTTTAGGTCCGTATACGCTGTCTCCCAAAAGCGGATGTCCGATATATGTCATATGCACCCTGATTTGATGCGTACGTCCAGTTTCAAGCTGAGCTTCTATATAAGTGAATTTACCGAGCCTTTCAAGCACACGGTAATGTGTTACAGCCCTCCTGCCTCCAGTCTGTACCACCGCCATTTTTTTGCGGTCGCTTGGATTTCTGCCAAGTGGCTTGTCCACTGTCCCTTCGTCCTCTTTTATATTATTATAAACTATAGCGTTGTATTTTCTTGTTATCGTATGCTCTGCAAGCTGCTTGGCCAAGCTTCTGTGAGCGTTATTATTTTTAGCGGCCATAATAACACCAGATGTATCCATATCTATTCTATGGACAATTCCCGGCCTTAAAACCCCGTTTATCCCGGACAGACTGCCGCCGCAGTGATATAAAAGAGCATTTACAAGCGTATCCGAATAATGGCCCGGGGCAGGATGTACCACCATTCCCTGCGGCTTGTTTATAACGATAACATCGTCATCCTCGTATAAAATATCCAGAGGAATATTCTGAGGAGCTATTTCGAGAGGTTCGCTCTCAGGCACTATAATTGTAGCCACATCTCCTGCTCTCAATTTATAGTTAGCCTTTACAGCCTTTCCGTTTATAAGAACTCCGCCGGCATCTATAATTTTTTTCAGTCCGCTTCTGGACAGTTCATCATTATTTTCTGCTGCAAACACATCAATCCTTTTGCCAATGTCTTCAGTCTCGGCGGCAAAGGTCGCCATATTATTCACCTGCATTTTTTTCTTCCTTATCGTCTTTTATAAAAAACAGAACTATTATTGCCATAGCAATCGTACCAAGTACTACGTATATGTCGGCCATGTTAAATACCGGCCATGTTATGAATGTAAATTCAAAAAAATCAACAACATATCCCCTTGCCAGCCTGTCTATTACATTTCCAACAGCTCCTGCAAGAATAAGCATTAGCGCCCATTTAAGATATTTGTATTCTTTTGTATTCGGCATTTTGGTCATTGACCATATAATTGCCACACAAATTACTGCCGCCAGTATAAGCAGCAGCCATGTCTTTCCGTGAAGTATCCCAAAGGCTGCACCACGGTTCTCAACAAATGTAAAGTCCATAAAACCTTCTATAAAGGTTACATTGCCAACGGGCTTAAGCTGGGTAAGCGCCGCGTATTTAGTTATCTGGTCTACAGCCAGGAGTATGGCTGCCAGTATAATAGGTATTATCATAAAATCAATCCTCTAAAACAGATTCAATGGCCGCCATAACCTCGTCCCTTTGTACATCCGAAGTCCTTATCGTGCTTCCTATGCTGTCAGCAATTACAAACTTAAGCTTATTCGAGCTTACCTTTTTGTCATGGAAAAGCTGCTCATATACAATGTCCGTATTTAGGCCTGTAACAGATACCGGGAGGCCGAAATATTTAAGGAGTTCTCCTAAAACTTCTTTTTTTGAAGTTGAAATATATCCTCTTTTTACCGATATATCCATTACGGCCATCATTCCAACAGCCACACATTCACCGTGAAGCAGTTCAAATTCTTTAAGCCCTTCTATGGCATGTCCAATTGTATGTCCATAATTAAGTATCTCACGCAGTCCGGTGTCATGTTCATCCTGATTTACAACGCACGCCTTCATGTCACAGCATGAGCGGATTATATATCTCAGGCTGTCCTTATCAAAATCTTTAATTTTCTCTTTGTCATTAATTATATAGCAGTAAAAATCCTCAGACTGTATAACTCCGTATTTTATTACCTCGGCCATACCGGCAGAGAACTCCCTTTTGGGAAGAGTATTCAGCGTAGATGTATTGATGTAAACAAATTTAGGCTGATAAAAGGCTCCCACAACATTTTTATATTTTCCGTAATCAACGCCGACCTTTCCGCCGACGCTGCTGTCAACTTGTGCCAAGAGCGTTGTCGGCACCTGGATAAAATCTATCCCGCGCATAAAAGTCGCGGCAAGAAATCCTGCCATATCTCCTGCAACTCCGCCGCCAAGACCCGCGACAACACTTTTTCTGTCAAACTTATTTTCAAGAAGAAAATCATAGAAGGTTTTAATTGTGTCAAGAGTTTTACTTTTTTCCCCTGCCGTAAATGTATAAACCTTTACCTCAGAAAATACCTTTTCAAACTCTTTTTTTACCGTATCTGCGTAAATCGGTTCCACATTGCTGTCTGATATTATACACAGCTTTCTTCCTTCATACCCGCATTTAAAAGAAGCCTCCGAAAGGCCGTTAAAATCTTCTGTAAAATATATCGGATATATGGCGCTGCCAGTATCAACTATAATGTTGTCCATAATTTGCCTCCTAAACGTACCGTCCCACGGTAATTACCAGACGGCCCTTTTTTGTTGTTCCTCCAACTTCAATCAGTTTTCCTCTGCCGCTTCCCTTCAGCGACAGAATATCGCCCTCATTTATTGCAGATGACACACTGTTTATCGGAGTCCAGTTAACCGCTGCCTTTTCTGCACGGATAAGTTCCTGCATATCACTTCTGGATTTGCCGAATACTGCACCAAAAACCGTATCAGCTCTCAGCGATGATACGGTGACATTTTTAATATCCATTTTCTTTTCAGGTATTATTAATGTGTCTAGGTTTACAAGCTCCGTCCTTACCTTAGTATGTCCAACTCTTTCAAGGTTTGAAATAATATACGAAGAGATTGAGCTGTCAGCAAAACAATAGGTAGCATCATCAAAAACCAGAATATCTCCAATTTTGCTTCTTTCTATACCCATTCCAAGCACAGAGCCCAAATAGTTCCTATGTGACAGGCTAACAGAAAATTTCGTATTGTGTGTAATTTTAATCACATCAACAGGAAAAACAATGTCTTCATTAGAAAAATAGTCCGGACAAAGAGCTATCATTTTTCTTTCCGCATCTTCATATCCGCCAAATGGTATGAACTTTAAATCCCTGACAAATCTCAGCACATCGCATGCCTTGGCGCACATTGACGGGTCAAGAAAATCTGTGTAAAACAGACTGTGATTTCTTAAACTTAAATCAGCCTGATCCAAGACTTTCGCCAACAAAAGCTTTTCATCAGGCTGACAATAACTTTTTAATAAAGCGTGTTTATCCAAAACTTTCGTCCTTTCAAAACATTCGTACTATATAAAGCAGAATCATTTGAATAATATCAAGTATGAACAGCGCGATTACAGGAGAAAAATCCAGCATCATTCCGCCGCCCAGAGGTGACTTGTCCATCATTCTTTTTACTGGGCCCAAAATAGGCTCAGTAAGAGTATATATTATATTTCCTATGGCTGAATATCTTGCATTAGGTATCCATGACATTAAAACCCTGACGAATATAAGAATATACATTATTCTGAAAAAGACGTTGATTGCGTTTGTAAGCAGAATACTCATAACGCACCTCCGATCATATTATTTGCCCTGGCTTACCCACGGAAGAATAACGCTTTTATTAAGCTTAGGTTCTTCTCTGGTGTCGCTGGCAATATCAAAATTTACAGGAGCAATAATAAAAATATTGCTGGATACACGCTGAATTGAACCATCAAGCGAATAACAGGTGCCGCTTAAAAAGTCCATTATTCTTTGTGCAACAGGGTATTCCACCTTTTCGAGATTGACGACAACAGGCCTTTTAGCTTTAATGTTATCGCATATTCCCTGTGCATCCTCATAACACTCCGGTTTCATAATAACAAC
>CAUHBX010000113.1 GCA_959604475.1 uncultured Eubacteriales bacterium | reverse complement strand
CTCTCCATGCTTACTTTTAATTCTCTGAAAGGCGTCTATCAGTCCAGAAAAGCTCCAAAGGTCTATTCCCGCCTCTGGTTCATCAAAAACCAATACCTTAATATTTTTCCTCGCAAGTACGGACGCAATTTCTATTCTTTTGCTCTCTCCGCCTGAAAGGCTTGCGTCAACCTCCCTGTCGATGTAGTCCCTTGCACAAAGTCCTAACTCACCAAGAATATCGCACATGCCGTTTTCCGGCAGCTTTCCTCCCGCTGCGAGCTCAAGCAAATCACGCACAGCTATGCCTTTAAATCTTACCGGCTGCTGAAATGCGTACCCAATACCGTTTTGCGCTCTTTTAGTTATATCCCAATCAGTAATATCCTCTCCATTTAAAAGTATCTGCCCTGATGTAGGTTTTTCAAGGCCTGCTATGAGCTTTGCAAGCGACGTCTTGCCGCCCCCGTTTGGCCCGGTGATGACCGTAAGCTTTCCGTCCGGTACATTCAGGCTTATATCCTTCAAGATTTCTCCGCCGTCAGGAAGGTTCCATCTTATATTTTTAAGTTCCAGCATGTTAAACCTCCTTGCCCTTCTGTTAACCAAAGGCATTTTATAAATTCATTTGTAATGCTAATTTATTGTAAGCCGTAGCTGTCCCTTTGTCAATCCATATTAAACTAATAGGATATAATTATTTAAAAAAACGGGCTAATGCCCGTTTTATAGTTTATTAAAATCAGCAGGTTGCTCCCCCGGTTATGTTAATTCCAAGAATTTCAGGTTTTCTCTCAAGAATAGCGTCTCCGAGAATTTCTGCCTCAGCCAAATCAAAGCCGACCCTTTCAATCGTATCGGAAAGCCTTTCACCAGGGATACCCTGTTCACGGAAGAACAGTATTGTTTTCTCAATAGCGGAAAGCACCTCTGCCTCAGATGTGAATATCCTGTTTAAAGCCCTGCCGTGAGCCCATTTTTTGCCCCAGCGTCCGCCTACCATAATTTTGTAGCCATATCCGCCGTCTTCAATTGCATCAAAAGGACATTTATTAACACAGCGTCCGCAATGGTTGCACATGCTTTCATTAATATCTATTATACCATCCTTCATTTCAGCTACTTTTATCGGACAGGTATCTTCGATGACGCATTTATTGCAGCCTCTGCATTTGTCTCTGTTGATAACCGGCATGCGCTGCCCTATTATTCCTAAATCGTTCAGGTCTGGCTTAACACAGTTATTTGGACAGCCTCCAACCGCAATTTTAAACTTATGCGGAAGGCTTACCTGTCTGTAGCCCTTATAAAACTGCTGATGTATTATTTCCGAAAGTCTGTATGTATCGCAAAGTCCATACTGGCATGTAGTACCCTTGCATGATACTACGGGACGTACTTTTGAACCGGTTCCTCCGGTCTCAAGTCCTCCTTCTGCAAGGAAAGCTATGAGCGGCTCTACATTCTCATATGGAATGCCAATTATCTCAACCGTAAGCCTCGTTGTCATTGTAAGCTCACCGTTGCCGTATTTTGCCGCAGCCTCCGCAATTCTTGCGCTTTCCGCAGCTGTTATTTTGCCGTTTCTGGTAATAACCCTCGCACTGAAATTATTTGTGCCTTTATTATGAAGGAAACCAAGTCCCTTTAATCTCTTTATTTCTTCAGCTGAAATGGACGCATCCTTTTTCTCAGCCTTAATTTTTCCGTCGGCAATAAGATATTCTTCCAAAATTTCAGCCGCTTTTTCAATTGTATACAGACATCTTGTTTCCGGTGTTTTATATTTTTTTGATAATTCAGAACATTCGAGAGAACCGAGAACAGAAATAAATCTTCTCTGGATTTCTGAGCAGCGGGCCCTAAAGCCCTCAGTTTCATGTTCTTTTTCATCAATATACATATAACCAAGCATACCGATTACTCCGGCCAGCGCTCCGCAATAGCTTCCGCATCCTACACCGCCAGCAAATCCGCTTATAAACTTCATGCTTCCTTCCGGAATATTAAGACCATAAGCGTCATTGGCAATTTTAACTACCGCCTCACCACAGTTATAGTTGTTTACAAGATACGCGTCATACACTTTTTCCTTTAGCATTAAATAATACCTCCTGTCCAATTCTAAGACGATGACAGCAATTGGGCTCATTGACACATTCCGGCTTTATTCCGGAGCAGACCATGACGTCCCCTCCCTCAATAAGTATTTCCCTGCCCATAACAAGCGCCTCCGCTAATTTTTTTCTTACACTTTCATACATACGTGTAACTGTGGTACGGGATACATTCATTCTTTCAGCACATTTCTCCTGAGAGAATCCCATATAGTCAAGAAGCCGCATCACTTCATATTCATCAACAGTCAGCACTACGTTTCCGTTTTTATCGTTTTCCGGATAAAATCTTGTGTGCTCGGGCATAGAGCAAATATTTCTGCACTTTTGAGGTCTGGCCACTGTAATCACTCCTTATACAAAAAGGTACCACTATTTTGCACATATGTCAATAATCATTTTAATCATATGTTCAAATCTTTGAGCTTAGAAGGATGATTATATCAGTCTTTAAGCCTTCCGTCTGTTGTTACTGTGTTTACCTGCCATGGAATAAACTTACCGCTTTCTTTTAGTGCGGTAACCGCGGCGTGCTCAAGGCCTCCGCAGCATGGAACCTCCATCCTTACTATAGTAAGGCTCTTTATATTATTATTTTTTATAATTTCAGTCAGCTTTTCTGTATAGCTTCCTTCATCTAATTTAGGGCAGCCTATGAGGGTAATTCTGTTTTTTATGAACTTATTATGAAAATCACCATAGGCGTAAGCCGTACAGTCAGCTGCTATGAGAAGATTTGCTCCGTCAAAATACGGTGCGTTTACAGGGACGAGCTTTATTTGAACCGGCCACTGTGTGAGCTGGCTGGTCACAGGTTCATTGTCCTTATGCTCATCCCTTTTTATCTGCTTAAGTGCGCTTCCGGGGCATCCCTCAAATGACGGCTCCCCCTTTGCTGCTTTTGCCGCTAAAACAGCGGCCTCATTATAAGCGTGTGCCTCTCTCTCCTCAAATGTTATAGCATTTACAGGACAGGCAGGAAGGCAGTCACCCAGACCATCACAGTAATCCTCGCGCAAGAGCTTAGCTTTTCCCTCAACCATCCCTATCGCACCTTCATGGCAGGCCTGAGCGCACAGTCCGCACCCATTACACTTGTTTTCATCTATTCTGATTATTTTTCTCAGCATTTTTATCTCCTCCATTCATTTGACTTTGTACCTGTATAATAATATAATTAAGCTGTTAATTCAGTTGTAAATACAACGGATTTGATTTTTAGGAGGAAAAAATAATGGATATGTCGGTTCTGGAAAAATGCCCCCTTTTTAAAGGCATACCTTCATACAGTATAACTCCCATGATGGGATGCCTAAGGGCGCGGGAAAGGTATTATGGAAAAAACGAGTTTATATATCGTGCTGGGGACAAAATCAGTGAAATTAGTATTGTATTATCAGGAAACGTTCAGATAATAAAAGAGGATATGTGGGGAAATACAACTATTCTGGCAAACCTAAAGGAAGGCATGCTTTTTGGGGAAGCTTTTGTGCTTGGAGGCGTGGATAAAATACCACTTTCAGTACTTTCCGCCGAAAAGAGCAGAGTTTTATTTTTAGACAAAAAAAGGACTGTTACTCCCTGTGCCGCATCATGTCAGTTCCACCATGATGTATCCGGCAATATGCTTAAAATACTTGCCGATAAGAATATTTTTTTAACCGAGAGAATGGAGCACCTTTCAAGACGGACGCTCAAAGAAAAGGTACTGTCCTTTCTTTCTTCAGAAGCGCAGAGGGCCGGAAGCCGTTCATTTGAGATCGGGCTTAACCGTCAGGCAATGGCAGACTACCTTGCTGCCGACAGAAGTGCACTTTCAGCCGTACTTTCGAAACTTAAAAATGAAGGCCTTATAGATTACAGCAAAAGCAGATTTAAACTTAAATAAAACAGCGGGGCAAAGTTGCCCCGCTGTTTTATTTCACTAAATTCCACGTTTCATATCCGTTTTCTTTTTTAACATATTCATGGGTGTTGGATGCCTCCTGTACCGCAAGATAATACCACTTTGAAGTATCTGTATTGTCTGTCCATTTCTTCATATCAACAAGAAGGTCGTCAATGTTTTCAGGCTTTCTCTCCAATACATTATTAATGAGAAGCATTGCCTCCGCCCTGGTTATATAGTTATCAGGCTTAAATTCCCCATCGGTATATCCGGCCAGCCAGCCCTGTGAAACGGCAGCCTTTATATAATTTTCGGCCCAATGCCCTATAGTATCGGTAAAGGTTTTGCTTCCACCGCCGCTCTTTGAAAACTTTGCGGCCATAACCGCCATTTCCGCTCTCGTTATTTTATCCTGCGGTCTGAATAGGGTATTGTCATCTCCCGATATAATTCCATATGACTCCAATGCGCAGACCGCCTCATAGGACCAGCGGTCCGCCCCAATATCACTGAAAACGGTTGACGGTGAATACTTCGCCTCTGTATCCAGCAATCTGTAGAATACGGCCGCCGCTTCCTCCCTTGTGATATAGGCCTCCGGCCTCACGCTTCCGTCAGGATATCCCGAAATATAAGCGGTATGCACTCCTCTCTCAGGTACGTCTTTCTCTTCGGCGTGCACAGTTTGAGGAAATGCCGTCAATATTGTAAGCGCCGCAGCAAGCACGGCATATGTTTTCTTATTCAATTAATTTCACATCCTTTTGAAAGTATTCAGAAATATTATTCCACAGCAGGAATATAATTACATTCAAAAGCGATGTACAAATTATTATAAAACCAGACTTAATTCGCCATTTTGCTGTTCCAGTAAAGGAATGTGCTCTGTGCTATGCCCATCTCTCTCGCCGCATTTCTTGAACTGATTTCGCCTCTGAGGAATCTTTCTCTCATCTCCGTAAAATTTACTGGTTTCTCACGTGATGGTCTGCCAAACTGCACTCCCCTTTTTCTGGCGGCCTCAATTCCTTCA
>CAUHBX010000112.1 GCA_959604475.1 uncultured Eubacteriales bacterium | reverse complement strand
ACTACATTAAAGATACTGCCGAATACGTCCAAACCGCAGACGGCAGAATATCAGCTTCGCAGATGCTTGAAAAATTCCTTTTCAGCCCTTCCATGCAGTACTCCCCCATCGGAAAGCTTTCCGGAGGCGAAAGGCGCAGGCTGTATCTGTTAAAGGTTCTTGTGGACGCGCCCAACATTCTTTTCCTCGACGAGCCCACCAACGACCTGGATATTGAAACACTTGCTATACTTGAGGACTATCTTGACATATTTAACGGAGCTGTAGTTACGGTAAGCCATGACAGATACTTTTTGGACAAGGTCTGCGACCGTATCTTCGCCTTTGAGGGAAATGGCAGGATAATTCAGTACGAGGGCGGCTACAGTGACTATCTCAAAAAGCATGAGGAACAGTTTGTACAGGACGTGCCCGTAAAAAAAGAGGCCCCCAAGCAGGAAAGGCGCCAAGGCGAAAAAGCACTGAAAATGACGTACAGCGAGCAGAGGGATTTCGAAACAATAAATGATAAAATAGAAAAGCTGGAGGCTTCAATTGCTGAAACCGAGGCTGAGATTTCTTCAATAGCCTCAGATTATGTGAGGCTTCAGGAGCTTACAGAAAGTAAAGAAAAAATGGAGGCCGAGCTGGATGAGGCTATGGACAGATGGGTATATCTTAACGAACTGAATGAAAAAATAGAAGAAGCCAGGAAGCGCAAATAATTAAAAGCGTCTGTATATATACAGACGCTTTTGTTATGGTACGGACCTTTTCATACGCATTTCCATCCCAATTTTTCTGATTATGCCAGCTCAAGCAGGCCCTCTATAAATTTTTCGTATTCTTCAGTATTTCTTACTCTATCAAGCGTTACACAAAATCTTTCCTTAGGTTTTCCGTGAGCCCTGTAAAATTCAAGACATGCCTCAATAGCTTGATTTATATTTTCAGACTTAATCCTACCGATTTCCTCACCCTCGATTATGGTCTTTCCCGCCTTTCCGCCGAGGAATATTTTTACCATTCCCTTTGGTGCCCCCATAATTCCAATATCATTAAACTGAACCTTTGCGCAGTTATTGGGGCAGCCCGTGATATTTATTTTAAACTTGTGAGGCGCAGCGGCGGCATAAAATTTATCATGTATTTCCATACCAATCTTCTGTGTGTCAATAAGGCCCCACTTACATTCAGTTCCCTTACACGGAACTACAGGCCTTACTCTGGCACCTGTACCACCGTAAATTACTCCGGCCTCGTCGCACTCCTTCATTACGGATTCTATATCGGCATATTTTATACCCGGTATTTCCATACTGAAACGCACAGTGGGCATTACAACGCCTGAACCGTACTTATTGGCAATATCGCAAATCTTAATCATTTTATCTGCCTCAAGAACTCCGGCCGGAACAACAAGCCTTGCATTAAAATGCTCTTTGTCCTTCATTAGAATAAATCCCTTGCCCTTAAGTTCGGCAATTTTATCCTCGGTAATGTTCAGCATTTTAATTATCCTCCTCAGTGATTATTGAAAAAAGTGATATATCATAATATAATATATTATTATGGCCAAAAGATGTTTGAATTAATAGCCTCCGTTGCGTCTGTTGTTTCTTTTATTTATACCGGCCTGACGCTCGTTTGACTGTTTAAGCCATTCCTTCATCTTTTCCTCAAAATCGTTTACAGGCTCCTTAGGCTGTGCAGCGTCTGCCGCTGACGGCCTGGCTCCTCTGGGTTCATAATTGTTTTTATGTTCTCTGGGCTTAAAGCTCTGCTGGGCTTTAGGCGGCTTGGGCAGTGCGTCTCTTATTGAAAGGGCAATTTTCCTGTTTTCCTCGTCAACGGACATAACTTTGACCTTGACAGTATCTCCAACTGTAACGTGGTCGTTAATATCCTGTACAAAGCCGTTGGCTATCTGGGATATATGGACAAGTCCCTGTCCCCCGTTTTCCAATTGGACAATTGCTCCGAAAGGCTTGATTCTTACAACCTTTCCCTCTACAATAATACCTGCCTCGATTTTTTCAGCCATTAAATTTTACACTCCTATTTTTAGAATAATTTTATTATTTCAGTATATCACAAAAGTGTAAAAAATCAATCAATTTATGGAGGCTCGTTAAAAATGAAAAAAAATGACATTGTTGACGCAATGATTACGGATATATCCTTTCCAAATAAAGGCAGAGGGACAGCAGCAGACATGCCTGTGACCGTAAAAAACACTATGCCCGGCCAAAGGGTCAAGATAAGAATAACCAAAAAACGTGAAGGAGCCCTTGAAGGCGAGCTTCGCGAGATTATCGAGCGTTCCCCGCTTGAAACGGAGGAAGGCTGTTCTCACAAAAACCTTTGCGGGGGCTGCAATTACCAGCGCTTAAGCTACAAAGACGAAATTGAACTTAAAAAGAACATGGTACAGAAAATATTGAAAAACGCCGGAATTGAAGATTTTATATTTGACGGCATTATTCCCGCCCCCGATAAAAGCTCTTATCGAAACAAGTGCGAATTTTCCTTTGGTGACAGTGAGAAGGACGGAGACCTTTGCCTGGGCATGAGAAAGCGCGGAAGCTTTTACGAAGTAGTAACTCTCAGGGACTGTAATATAATTGACTGCGACTTTCTTAAAATAATAGACGGTACTCTCAAATTTTTTACTGAGCGAGGTATTCCCTTCTATCATAAAAAAAGGCATGAAGGGCAGCTTAGGCATCTTGTAGTCAGAAAAGCAACCTTTACAGACGAAATTCTTATAAACCTTGTAACTACGAGCACATATACCTTTGACCCCAAGGAGTACACCGAAGCAATGCTTTCCTTAGGCCTTGAAGGAAAAACAGCCGGAATACTTCATACGCTGAACGACGTAATGTCAGATGTTGTCCAGAGCGATGAAACCAAAATACTTTACGGCAGCGATTATTTTTATGAGAAGCTCCTTGGCCTTAAATTTAAAATTTCCGCATTCTCTTTCTTTCAGACAAACTCAAGGGGAGCAGAAAAGCTATACTCCGTCGTACGTGAGTATGCGGGAGACACCTCGGGAAAAATCGTTTTTGACCTTTACTGCGGAACAGGCACCATTGGCCAGATAATGAGCAGAGGAAGTAAAAAGGTAATCGGCATAGAAATTGTTGAAGAAGCTGTCAAGGCCGCCAGGGAAAACGCAATTCTTAACGGTATTGACAACTGTGAGTTTATTGCAGGGGATGTACTGAAAAAGGTTGAGGAGCTGGAGGATAAGCCTGACCTTATAATAGTAGACCCTCCGCGCGATGGAATTAATCCCAAAGCTATTATGAAAATAATAGGATTCGGAGCCAGAGAGATTGTGTATGTATCCTGTAAACCCACTTCCCTTGCCCGGGACCTGCAGATTTTTGAGGCTAACGGATATAAGGCAAAAAGAGTTACCTGTGTAGATATGTTTCCGAGGACTGTGCATGTAGAGACTATAGTGTTGATACAAAGAAAAACTATGTAGAAATCCTTAATTTTAGGCACTTTTTCAAGCATATGGTGTTCACTGGCGACGGTGAAAAATACAGAAATAAGGTCATAAAAGATTACATCAATGTTTCTGTGGTGGTTGATATAGAGTGTGGAGATACAACAGAATAAGATTTACAAAGAGGGGTACTGGATAACAACAGTATCCCTTTCTTACGTTTGGGCGTTCAGAAATGAGCGTCTATTTTTTTACCCAAAATCACGAAAGGAGGATTTACAACGATATGAAAAAGATTATGAAACGCCTACTTGCTGGCGTGCTTAGTCTGGCTGCGGTTTTCACAACCTTACCAGTTTCACAGGTACAGGCTGCGGAGAAGCAATACTGGACAGACGCACAGGAAAAGGCAGGCTATGTAGAAAAAGTCATGAATGATGGCAGTATCGGTTCTACATTCCATGAGGGCATTATGCAGGTGGAGGGAGAAACCGCCTACTGTATTGACATCAACACAGATTTTCAGTCCGGCTACAAGACTCGTTCGGACGCAAGTTCCCGTATGAGTGCCGACCAGATTACTGACGTTGCCCTCTCACTGGAATACGTCAAACAATATGCAGCCAGCCACAAAGAGCTGAATTACAAGCAGGTCTATCTATTGGAGCAATGCGTTGTCTGGCAGCGTTTGAGCGTGCATTTAGGATGGAGCTGCGACCATGTACGAGCTGCCTATGACGAGATATCCAAAGCGATACAGGACGAGGTATACGCTGGCGCAAAGGCATTTGTAAAAGCCAACAAAGGACGCTACGACTGCGGCGGCTATATTTATTCCGGCGACGGGCAGGAATTAGGACAGTTCTGGGCGAAGCTGAATGTGGGAAATGCGGCACTTCAAAAGGTGTCCTCCAATCCCACCATTACCAACGGAAACAACAGCTATTCCCTTGCTGGTGCGACGTATGGTGTCTTTGCTGATAAAGGCTGCAAGGAACAGCTTGCCACCCTTACGACAGATAAAGACGGAAACAGTGAAGCGGTGGAGGTAAAGGCTGGTAAAGTCTATATCAAAGAGCTATCCGTTCCGGCGGCTGGTTTCCAGTTAGACAAGACGGTATATCCCTTAACTGTCAAAGCTGGTGAAACAGCTACCTTGAAAGTCAGTGACACACCCAAAGTCACAACCACACTGATTGAGCTTTTCAAGATAGACATGGAAACATCAAAGGGAGCGGCACAGGGGGCAGCTTCTTTGGAGGGTGCGGAGTTCGTCTGGAATTATTATGACGGGTACTACAACAAAGACAACCTGCCAGCAAAACCTACCCGTACATGGACGACAAAGACCGTGGCTGAAAATGGCAATGACGGAACCACCCATTACATCACAAAGCTGGCAGATAGTTATAAGGTATCCGGCGACAGCTTCTACTTACAGGATGGCGTGCCATGCCTGCCGCTTGGAACACTGACCGTATCTGAAAGTAAGAGTCCGACAGGCTACTTGTTGGAGGGTGCGTATATGCAGGCGAACGGCAGCGAGGAACAAATCAAAGGCATGTATCTGGCACAGATT
>CAUHBX010000111.1 GCA_959604475.1 uncultured Eubacteriales bacterium | reverse complement strand
GGTGAAAAAGAACAGATTTAATTTAAAAAGCGTCCGTTTGCCAGCAAACGGACGCTTTTTTGTTTGAATATGATAACTGAGGGATTATTAAATTCGAAATAAGCCGACGGCAGAAAGGACAATATAATTAAATGATGTTATTGTTATCAGACAACAAGGTTTTTATCAAATAAATTAGTTTTAATGATAAATACTAGAATATTGTTAAATTATTATAGCTTTTTTTCGCTATCGGCAGTTAAAATATAATATATTCGATTGAAATAACTGAAATTTCATTATAATTTGTTGTTAATAAATAAACGAAGAGTGTTAAAATAGTAGCATATTTGGATATATTTACGAAAAAAATGTATACAGTATAATATTGTTTGTAAAAAAATACTGTACAAATGACTGAAAATATGTTAAACATTAAATATAATGAAATAAAAGTACACCCGGTACTTCGAAAGGAGAATGTATAAATGGAGTATAATATCGAACCAAACAACAGATATCTTGGTATCTACAAAGCTAAGCTTAGAACGCCTGATGAAATTGCCGAATATATTGAAGATGATTTTGTCTGCGCATGCCCTACATGCATGGCTGAACCAAAGGCTATTGTACATGCTATAGGAGAGAGAGCAAGAAGAGACGAGATAACAAATGTTCAGCACCACAGTGTACTTTCGCCCGGAGGCGGGGATTATCTTGATCCGGAGCTTGCAGGAAAGTACTATCATGTGTCATGGTTTACGACAGCCGCTTCAAGGGCGGGTGTACAGGAAGGCCGATTTGATTACATGCCTGCACACTACAGTCAGATACCGATGCTCTGGAGAGAAAGAGTTCCTAAGGTAGATGTTTTCTATGCAACGGTTTCGCCTATGGATAAGCATGGATTCTTTTCATTTGGACTTGTGGCAGCAGAAACTCTTGCGCAGCTTGAAAGAGCCAAATACGTTTTCCTTGAAGTAAATGACCAGGTTCCAAGGGTTATGGGAACTCACGTTGTACATATATCACAGGCGACAGCGGTCTGTGAAAGCTCATATCCAATGCCTACGCTTGAAGAGCTTCCATTATCTGAAAACAGTAAGAGAATGGGTGCCATGATTGCGGAGCTTATACCCGACGGCGCAACAATACAGTTTGGTATTGGTGAAGTGCCAAATGCTGTCGGTAAGCTTCTTCTTGAAAAGAAAGACCTTGGAATACATACTGAAATGTTTACAGACAGTATGGTCGACCTCATTGAGGCCGGAGCAGTTACTAATATGAAAAAGAATATTGACGTAGGAAAGACTGTTGCGGCTTTCTGCTGGGGCTCTAAAAGAATGTATGATTTCCTTGATGACAACCGTTCAATTGAGCTTCACGGGGTTGACTATGTTAATGACCCTTCTATAATAGGAAAGCTTGATAATTTTATTTCGATTAACGCTGGACTTGAAATTGACTTCCTCGGTCAGGTATGTTCAGAATCAATAGGCTGGAAACCATACAGCGGTACGGGAGGGCAGCTTGACTTTGTTAGAGGGACAGCTAATTCTAAGGGAGGAAAGAGCTTTATAGCTATGAACTCCACAGCTAAGAATGGAACAATCAGCAAAATTAAACCTATCCTTACGCCGGGAGCAGCTGTTACAACTACTAAAAATGATATAGATAACGTTGTGACTGAGTATGGTATTGCCCGTCTTAAAGGTAAGACAGCCGGACAGAGGGCTAAGGCTCTTATTGAAATTGCACATCCTAAATTCAGGGAGGAACTCCTTTTTGAAGCCAGAAAAATGAACTTAATGATTTAAAAAATGTCAATGAGGATAGCCGGTATTTAAATAGGCTATCCTCATTTTTCATCAGTTAAAAAAGGGCGCCTCAAGCTTTTTAAGCTTAGGGGCGCCTTATTTAAATTGTGGACGGTATATATTTACATTTTTGCGAGGGCCTGGTCAAAGTCGTTAAGTAAATCGTCAATATCCTCAAGACCCGATGAAAGCCTTATTTGACCCATTGTTATTCCAACTGCGGCCAGCTCGTCAGGAGTAAGGTCCCTATGGGAGGCTCTGGGAGGATAGGTAAGTGTGGTGCAGACTCCGGCCAGCGTAGGAACGAACCTGACAAGATGTAAGTTGCTGATAAGCGTATCTATTTCCGCCTGACCGCCGCAGAAGTTAACGCTGAGCATACCTCCGTATCCGTTGCCCTCGAATTGGCTATCGGCGAACGCCTTACTGGGAGATGAGTCAAGGCCGGGATAGTATACCTTCTCAACCTTTGAATGGCTTTCGAAAAATTTGGCCAGAGCAAGCGCGTTTTCAGACATTTTCTTTACCCTGAGAGGAAGTGTGCGAAGACTGCGGGCTAAAAGCCATGATTCAGTAGCTCCCAGATTGGAACCATACAGGCCGAGATAGAAGTTCAAATTCTGTATCATTTCCTCTGAGCCCAAAGCTGCTCCGCCTACAATATCATCATGTCCGCCTAGGTACTTTGTTGCGCTGTATAAAACCAAATCCACGCCGTATTTAATGGGCTTAGCAATTATTGAGGTGGCGAAGGTATTATCTATAAACAGCTTTGCTCCGTGTGAGTGGGCTGTATCAGCCAAATACTTCATATCAGGAACCGACATCAGAGGGTTAGCGATAGTTTCACCGTAAATAAGAGTGGTGTTCGGTTTTATATAGTCCGACACATCCTGTGTGTTGAAATCTATAAAGGTCGTTTCTACGCCCCAGCGTTTAAGCTCGTTCTTGAGGAAGTAGAATGTTTCTCCGTAAATTATGGGTGAGGCGACAATGTGGTCGCCTGGTTTAACATTTGCTAAAATAGCCGTGGTTATAGCCGCCATACCGGAAGCAAACACGAGGCCCTTTTCCGCACCATCACCGGCTGCCAAAATCTGAGAAGTTGCGTCTGCGTTAGGATTGCCCAGACGGAAGTATGCATAGCCAGGAGCTCCTTGGTCACAAATCTGATCGATTGGGTCAATGGAATCGAATATGTATGCGGATGATAGATAAATAGGAAATGTTTCAGGAACGGTAAGAGCTTTATTCAATCCGTAGCAAAGCTCACCGTTTCCGGTATGTACGTATTTTGTTGAGTCACCTTTATTAACAGACATTTAATAGTCTCCTTTCAATATTATGCGTTTGATTTTTTTATACGGGGGTACACAATCAATCCAATTATAAAACCGATGACAGCAGGAACAATCCAGCCGAAACCAAGGCTGTACAGAGGAATACGGTTGAGAATGCTGTCTAAAAATCCGACATGCACGCCGTATTCAGCCGGCAGGTCTAAGATGGCATATACAACTGTCAAATATGCTGCACCTTTATAGCCTCCGTCATTAGGAATCCATCTGGAAAAAATACCTAAAAGCATAATAACAAGAGCTATGGGGTACATAAATGAAAACCAGGGTGAAGTCAGAGTGACAATAGTATCTAGACCGAAGCTGGCAACTAAAGTTGTGACAACGGGAACAACTATTACCAGAATTTTATAGGGGAGCTTACCATTGGATGCTTCCTCGAAGAAATCCGCTACCGCAGTTATCTGTCCGATTGCAGTAGTCAGGCATGCAAGAAGAACTGACAAGCAAAGCCCGTAAATTGCAATTTGGCCGCCGCTTGAATGAATAATGGTCAGTAAAAGATTAGCGTTGCTGATAGAATCAGATGTAAATTCTCCGCTGACGCAGGCACCCATGAACAGAAGGCCGCCGTAAATAATTGCCAGGCATAAGGCGGCAACAAGTCCCGCGCCTAAATTAACCTTTTTCAGCTGTTTGCCGTCATAGCCGTGATTGCGGATTGTGGAAAAAAATACAGATGCCATAAGGAATGAAACAAGGACGTCGCCGGTGCTGTAGCCGCCAAGGAAGCTGTTTAAAAATGCGTTGTCCACGGAAGGCTGCGCCGGGATGCCAATTGGGCTTGCCGCACCTTTAATAACCAAAATTAAAAGGATAACAGTCATTACCGGCGTCAGAATTCTCCCCACCTTATCCAACGCGGTTCCTCTGTCTTTAGCAAAGAAAAATGCAAGTACAAAGTAAATTACAACAGAAATCAGGTAAGGAGCTCCGCTCCAAACGCCCTGCAGCCCCATTTCTATACCAACTGCCGCTGTCCTAGGAATTGATACGCAGCAGCAAAGAATCATTATTGCGCCGATAAAAACGTTGTAGAATTTCTTGTTCACATGGTCTGAAATAGCCTGTACGTTGCCAAAATTACCTAAAACCAATAATGATAGGATTGGCAGACCGACTCCCGAGGCCAGCATACCAATCATACCGGACCCCCAGCTCTGGCCGCTCTGAAGTCCCAGCATTGGAGGGAAAATCAAGTTGCCTGCGCCAAAATATGTGGCAAAGAATGCCAGGCCGATAAATAATACATCAGTAAATTTAATTTTTTTTTGCTCCATATAATACTCTCCTTTACTTTAACTTTTTACTTTTTTGCATGTTGCTGTACTGATTGTATTTTTCTTTGTACATAATATTTTATTATGTTTGCATTTCATTGTCTAATAAACATAAGTTATCTGTGGCTAATACTTTTTTTAATACATTGATTATACTTTTATATTTAAATACTGCTGGGTTTGATGATATAATTAAAAAAATATGCAAAAACGGGAAGGAATGTGGAAAATGACATTAATGCAGCTTAAGTATATTTCTATGGTAGCCAAATGCGGCTCTTTCAGTAAAGCCGCGCAGAACCTATATGTTTCCCAGCCCGGTATTAGCAAAATGGTCTACGCGCTGGAGGAGGAACTGGGAATAACCATTTTTGTACGCGGCTCCTCTGGTATTACACTGACTGCTGAGGGACGGGAGCTGGTGGACATGGGAAACCGGCTGCTTAATGACGCTGACCGCATTTCAAGCCATTTTTGTAAAGATGCATTAAAAAGCCATGAAACGCTGAGCGTAAGCAGCCAGCATTACTGCTTTGTGGTGGATGCGTTCATAAAATTTCAGAATGTTACGGATAAGGAGTTTTATACTTACAA
>CAUHBX010000110.1 GCA_959604475.1 uncultured Eubacteriales bacterium | reverse complement strand
AGCCTTGACGGACAGTTATCGGAAAAGCCATTTGAGCTTGAGGAGGAAGATTAATGAGTTTTAAAGAGGAACTGAAAAACAGAGCAAATACTGTGGACGAATATATGGAAAAGTATCTTCCTTCTGCCGACAATTATCCGGGGATTATTTTTGAGGCTATGCGCTACAGCGTATTTGCCGGAGGAAAAAGGCTTAGGCCGGTAATGGTTATGGAGGCATGCAGGGCCTTTGGCGGCGATTGGGAAAGTGCAATGCCGTTTGCATGCGCAATTGAAATGATTCATACCTACTCACTCATACATGACGACCTTCCGGCCATGGATAACGATGACTATAGAAGGGGACGGCTGACTAGCCATAAGGTTTTCGGCGAAAATATTGCCATCCTTGCGGGGGATGCTCTTCTGCATCAGGCTTTTGAGGTTATGGCGAAGGCATGCGTCCAGAAGAATGATATAAGATATACCAAAGCTATGCTCGCTATTGCACAGGGGGCAGGCGTACATGGTATGGTTGCAGGCCAGGTTGTTGATGTCATAAGCGAAGGAAAAGAAATTGATAAAGATACACTTGATTTTATACACAGAAACAAAACGGCTGCAATGCTAATCGGCGCCCTTAAAGCGGGCGCAGAAATTGGCGGGGCCAATGCTTCGGAAATTAAAAATATTGAAAGGGTTGGAGAGCTTGTGGGAGTGGCGTTCCAAATACAGGACGATATACTTGACGTCACAAGTACCATTGAAAAGCTCGGCAAACCTATAAACAGCGATGAAAAAAATCATAAGGTCACATACGCGACAATGTTTGGCGTAGATGATGCTGCAAAAATAGTTGAAGACATGTCTGAGGAGGCAATTGAAATCCTTAAAAGCATGGGTAGCAAAGCAGATTTTCTTGTAGAGCTTACAAAATATCTGATAAAAAGAGAAAACTGATGTACCAATAGAAAGTGGTGTAATTCTTTTGAAGAGATTACTTGATTCGGTCAATTGGCCGAAGGATATAAAAAAGCTTAATATCAGCCAGCTCAACAGGCTAGCTTTGGAGCTGCGCGCATTTCTTTTGGAGAACGTCTCAAAAACAGGAGGGCATTTGGCGTCTAAGTTGGGCATAGTGGAGCTTACTTTGGCTCTTCATTACTGCTTGAATACACCGGAGGACAAAATCGTTTGGGATGTGGGACATCAGGCTTATATACATAAAATAATAACAGGAAGAAAAGATGTGTTTGATACCCTTAGACAGCTTGACGGAATATCAGGCTTTCCTAAGCCGTGTGAAAGTGAATATGATGCTTTTACGGCAGGACATAGTTCAACCTCAATATCAATTGCGTTAGGGCTTGCCTGTGCCAGAGATTTATCCGGCGGCAGTGAGAAAATTGTGGCGGTTATAGGTGACGGCTCAATGACAGGGGGAGTGGCGTTTGAGGCGCTGAATAACGCAGGACGCTCAAACAGAAACTTAATTGTTATACTCAACGACAATCAGATGTCTATATCCGATAATGTCGGAGCCATAAGCAGACATCTTGGAGAGTTGAGAACAGAGAGAAAGTATCTTGAGGCCAAGGATGATGTTAAAAAGTTTCTCAGCAGGCTTCCTGTGGGGGCGCCCATGGTTGATACAATTAAAAGGACGAAAAAGAGAATTAAATATATGTTTGTTCCGGGGGTTATTTTTGAGGAATTCGGATTTAAATATATCGGTCCTGTAGACGGGCATAACCTTCAGGAGCTTATATCAACTATTGAAAAAGCGGAACAGATTGAAGGTCCGGTATTAGTGCATGTCCGGACGGTTAAGGGAAAAGGTTACAAATTTTCTGAGAAAAATCCGGCGGATTACCATGGAGTTAACTCCTTTGACCTGAAAACGGGTAAACCAATAGCTAAGCCTGAGCTTCCAAGCTATTCGTCTGTATTTGGAAAAACGCTTGTAAAGCAGGCTGAAAATGATGAAAAAATAGTAGCAGTATCGGCAGCTATGTGCGGAGGAACAGGACTTGACTGCTTTGCAAAAAAATTTCCTGAAAGGTTTTTTGATGTTGGAATTGCGGAACAGCATGCCGTATCATTTTCGGCAGCAATGGCAAAGGCGGAATACAAGCCTGTATTTGCTGTATACTCTACATTTTTGCAAAGGGCATACGATGAGATAATGCAGGACGTATGCCTGCAAAATCTGCATGTGGTTTTTGGAATTGACCGAGCAGGAATTGTAGGCAGCGATGGAGAGACCCACCAGGGGATTTTCGACTTGTCTTATCTTCTTCATATGCCAAATATGACTGTTATGGCCCCTAAAAGCGGCCGTGAACTTGAAAAGATGCTGAAATTTGCTTTGGAAAATATGAATTCGCCTGTTGCCGTCAGATATCCAAGAGGTGAAATTTCCGAAAGCTTTTCAGATATAGACAATAAGATTGAATATGGAAAAGGAGAACTGCTTAAGGACGGCGAAAAAATAGCGGTTTTCTCACTTGGAAGCACAGTTGGCAGTGCGGCAGAGGCATGTGAACTGCTTGAACGGGACGGATATTCACCTATGCTCATAAACTTAAGATTCGCTAAACCTTTAGATAAAGAGCTGATATTAAATGCAGCTTCAAAATGCCGGTATTTATTTACTGCTGAGGATAACGTTAAAAATGGCGGAGTGGGTGACAGAGTGCTTGATATACTTAATGAAAATGGAAAATTGAGAGAAACTGTATTTCATTCTTTCGCTATGCCTGATAAATTTATCGAGCATGGTTCGCGAAATGAGCTGTATAAAAGATATGGCTTGGACGGCGAAAGTATGTATTTGGAAATAAAGAAGCGGGTTGAAAATAATGACTGACAAAGAAAGACTTGATGTGCTTATTGTAAACAGGGGGCTAGCTTCCTCAAGGGAACTGGCTAAGGCTTATATTATGGCTGGGAACGTATATGTAGACGGCAATAAGGAAAATAAAGCGGGTACAAAAATTGACGCTGACTCTAAAATAGAGGTTAGAGGAGGCAAGATGCCTTATGTCAGCAGAGGCGGATATAAGCTTGAAAAGGCGATGGAAGTGTTCCCTGTTGAAATAAAAGGGAAAATATGTATGGATATAGGAGCTTCTACCGGAGGCTTTACAGATTGTATGCTGCAAAACGGGGCTTTAAAGGTATATTCGATTGATGTCGGCTATGGACAGCTTGCATGGAAGCTGAGAAATGACGAGCGTGTCGTTTGTATGGAAAAAACGAACGTACGGTATATTAACGAAGAACAGATATGTGACAGGCCGGGCTTTGCTTCTGTCGACGTATCATTTATTTCATTGACAAAGGTTATACCCCCGGCAGTTAATGTAATGTCCGAGGACGCCCAAATGGTATGCCTTATTAAACCTCAGTTTGAAGCCGGACGGGAAAAGGTCGGTAAAAAGGGCGTTGTCAGAGAGAAGTCCACGCATCAGGAAGTAATAATTAAAATAATAGATTTTGCATTTAACCAAGGGCTTAATATAATAGGAATAGATTTTTCGCCGATTAAAGGACCTGAAGGAAATATAGAATATTTAATAATGCTTGACAGAAAAAACAGCGGACTTACAAAAGAGGAAGCTTATAAGACCGCGCATGATATAACGGAACAGTCACATGAGCTGCTTTGAGGTGATATAAAAGTGAAAACAGTTGGAATAGTACCTAATTATGATAAAGAGGCCGCCATGAATCTTGTCGGCGAACTTGCTCAATTTCTTGCGGAGAAGGAATGCAAGGTTGTTCTTACATATAAAATTGCAGAGGTTACGGGGCTTAAAGAACTTGGTGTAACTAAATATGAGCTTTTTTCTAAATCGGATTTTATTATCGTGCTAGGCGGAGACGGAACACTTCTTGATACTGGAAGAAAAGCTGCCAAATACGGAACTCCGCTTTTGGGAATTAACATGGGTACAATGGGTTTTTTGGCTTCGGCAGATGGGAACGATTACCGTGAGACGATAGATAAGGTCTTAAACGGAGAATATAAACTGGAAAAAAGGCTTATGCTTGAAGCTGATATAATATCTGACACAGACAGCCCGAAGCAGTATACGGCAGTAAATGATGTGTGCATAGCAAGAGGAGTTTTTACTAAAATAACTGATTACAGTATATATGTAAACGACGAATACCTTGCTACTTTCAGGGCTGACGGAATAATAATTTCAACACCAACAGGCTCCACAGCTTATAACCTTTCTGCCGGAGGCCCGGTGCTTAAGCCTGATATCGGCTGTATGGTCATAACTCCGATTTGTGCCCATTCCCTTCATTCCAGAAGCATAGTCGTATCAGCAGAGGACATCATAAAAATAGAGGCAAGCTTTGGTGCAAATGGCGATATAATAATGTCAATGGATGGGCAGACAAGCGTAATAATGAATAACGGCGATACTATAAATGTCAAGAAGGCTACCAGCAGCGTTAATATAATTAAAACTAACAGAAGAAGCTTTTATGAGATATTGAGAAAAAAACTGATTTCAAAGGGGGAATAGCAGTTGAAGGTATCCAGACACGCAAAGATTTTAGAGCTGATTGAAAAATATGATATTGAGACACAGGACGAGCTTGCGGCAAAGCTCAGGGAGGACGGCTTTGATGTAACCCAGGCTACCGTTTCAAGGGATATAAGGGAAATGAGGCTTACTAAAATATCCGTTGAAAAGGGAAAGCAGAAGTATGCCGCAATGGCTAGCAGTGACAACGAAATATCCGACAGGCTTATCAGAGTGTTTAAAGAAGCGGTTGTCAAAATGGATTATGCCGGAAACATGGTTGTCATTAAAACCCTTGAGGGCATGGGAATGGCCGTTGGAGTTGCGTTGGACAATATGCAGAATAGCGAAATACTTGGAACAATAGCAGGGGACGATACTGTATTTTGTGTTATAAGAGGAAATCATCAGGCGGCTGAACTTATAGAAAGGCTTTATCGTATTATACATAGCTGATTGGGGGCGTAACCTATGCTCGAATATATAAATATTAAAAATATAGCACTGATAGAAG
>CAUHBX010000109.1 GCA_959604475.1 uncultured Eubacteriales bacterium | reverse complement strand
TACAGAAGAAAACCCTGTCGGAAGCACCGAACTGACAGAATTGAGAAAGCATGTATGTTCTGTAAGTAAGGCTGTATTTGATAGAAAGAAAGCGTATTTTGGAATATCGAGTGCTGGAATTGGCCTGATTGATGCGGCTAGAGGATTAGAGAATATAGCGGTTAAAGCCGATGAAATATCAGCTGAAGCTTCGTCGGATAACGAAGGATTTTTTAATTGGCTTAATAAAAAGCTTTATGAATTTGAGGAATATATAGACGGACATGAAGTTAATCTTCAACAAATAAGCTATGGCGGAGCTTTAGACGAAAATAAAAGAGAATGTTATAATTCGGTTATATTTGTGCAGGAAGCCCTTAAAAAAATGAGTGCACCAGAAAATAAAAAATCCGTGGTACATACTGATATATCGTTCAGTGAAAGAGTGAAAAGGGCTGTGGATATAAGCCCGGTTAAACTCAACAGCTCACTGCGGCTTGCTATTATAATTACATTGGGTACTCTGGCTGTCCAGCTTTTAAACCTTCAATACGGAAAATGGCTCATTTTTACATTTATCTCGCTTACCTTACCTTACAGTGAGGATGTAAAGCCAAAAGCAGCAAAACGTATGGCCGCGACTTTAATCGGCTGTGCTGTTGCCGTAGCCGCTTTTACACTTATACCAAGTTCAGCGGGACGGGTTGCAGTCACAATGATTGCTGGTTATCTTTCATCATTTTTCGTTGGATATACAGGGAATTATGCATGTGCTACGATTGGAGCGCTCAGCGGGGCTGTTGGCGGGGTAATCGGATTTGTGACGATTGCCGGGAGATGCTTAATCAGGCTGTTGTATATCGGGCTTGGCTGCGCTGTTGTATGCCTTATCACAAATAAACTTAATAGCTGTCATAAAACTGATACATTAGTTTATCTTACAGATAAATATAAAACTACTGCGCTTAGAGTTTCGGAAATGTTCTCTAAAGGCAAAATGGATATTCAGGAATACTATCATTACATAATAGAGCTTAATATAATAGAAAACAGGCTCCATCAGGAAAAGAATGGAGACATAGAAAATTATATAGAAAAATGCAGAAGCATAGTAGCTGATGCGCACGATAGCAATGTTAAAGCGTATACTGCCGCAAATTAAAAACACCCCGGTATATTTATACCGGGGTGTTTATTACTTATTTTCAACAAATTCCGAATATATTGCCTGAAGTGTAGGCTGATAATCTTCTTCCCGTACTCCTAATATAATGTTCAGCTCGCTTGAACCCTGGTCAATCATTTTAATATTTACTCCGGAATCAGCGGCAGCCTTAAATACTCTGTAGGCTGTACCTACTCCATTAACCATGTTGCGTCCAACAACCGCAATAAGGGCAATACCGTCATCAATTGAGATATAGTCTGGATGTACTGCCTTAGTTATTTCATCCGCAAGTACAAGTTTTTTATCCTTAATATCTTCCGTGCTGACGATAATCGACATTGCGTCAATACCTGAGGGAAGGTGTTCAAAGGACACATTATTGTTCATAAGAACTTCAAGAACCTTTTTTCCAAAGCCAATTTCGCTGTTCATCATATCTTTTTCAAGTACGATGGTAGAAAAGCCTTTTTTGCCTGCGACTCCGGTAATTACATTATCATTAGCCATGCTGTCAGCGCTTTTAACAATCATTGTGCCTCTGTCATTTGGTCTGTTTGTATTTCTTATATTAATTGGTATACCGGCTATCCTTACGGGGAAAATGGCATCCTCGTGCAGTACGGTTGCCCCCATATAGGAAAGCTCTCTCAGCTCTTTGTATGTAATTGTTTCAATTCCCTTTGGATTTTTGACATATCTGGGGTCGGCCATAAGGAAGCCTGAGACGTCAGTCCAGTTTTCATATATATCTGCTCTGGCAGCTCTGGCAACAACAGAGCCTGTAAAGTCAGAACCGCCGCGCGTAAAGGTTTTGATTGTTCCATTAGGCATGGAGCCATAAAATCCGGGGATTACGGCGTATTTGTGATTGCTAAGAATTTCTGACAGGACACGGTTGGTTTTTTCAGCGTCAAACGTGCCGTCTTCAAAAAAGAATATTCCTTTTTCTGCATCAATAAAGTCAAAGCCAAGAAAATTGGCAAGCACAATTGCATTTAAATATTCTCCACGGCTTGCAATATAGTCTCTGCCTGCATGGTGAAGTATGGCCATTTTAATCCTTTCAAATTCTTTCGAAAGCGAAAGGGTTAGTCCAAGGTCCTTAATGATTTTTTCATAGCGTCTTATTATACATATAAAAACATTGTCTATGTCCTGGCCGTCTCTGGTAAGCTCATAACATTTATAAAGCATATCCGTAACTTTTTCATCTTGGGCATTTCTCTTTCCTGGGGCAGAGGCAACGACATATCTTCTTTCCGGCTCACTTTTTACAATTGACGCCACTTTTCTGAAATGGTCGGCATCTGCCAGTGAGCTTCCTCCGAATTTCAATACTTTTACTGACATTTTAAGAGTCTCCTTTATTTATATATTAAATATCATTTTTCATTAGGTCGGAATAAGTCTCACGTTTAACAGCTACATAGCTGTCTCCCTTATTTAGCATTACAACAGGAGGGTTTGGTATACGGTTGTAATGTGAGGACATAGAGTAATTATAAGCTCCTGTCGTCATTACCGCGAGTATATCGCCCTTATGAGCCTGAGGCAGACTTACATTTTCCTGAATAAGGTCGCCGCTTTCACAGCACCTGCCGCCAACAGTATATTCCATTGAAGGCTTTTCTGATGCCTTATTTGCCAGGGAAATTGTATATGGAGATTCATAAAGGGTATATCGTGGATTATCTGTCATTCCTCCGTCTATAGAAACATAGTTTTTATATCCTGGTATTTCTTTAGTACCGCCTACAGTATATAGTGTCATACCTGCGTCAGCGACTATACTTCTTCCTGGTTCCATGAGAACGATGGGAAGTGTTATTCCAAGTTCATCGCATTTCTTTTTCATCATATCGGAAATTCCTTTGATATTTTCAGCATAATCAATATCAGGGTCACTCTCAACATATTTTACGCCCATGCCTCCGCCAAGGTTAAGTATTTTGGCTTCATAGCCGAATACGTCCTTAATGTGGGCTGTAAATTTGAGCATTATATCGGCGCCGTCCTCGAACGGCTTAATATCAAATGTCTGTGAACCTATATGACAGTGATATCCGCAAAGCTCTATATTATTCTTTCCAAGGGCAGTCTTTATAGCTTCCTCAGCCTGGCCGGTTTCAATTGCGATACCAAATTTAGAATCAACCTTTCCAGTTGAAATTTTTACATGGGTATGAGGGTCGATACCGGGAGTAAGCCTGAGAAGTACTTTCTGTACAATGCCGTGTTTAGCGGCCGTGAGGTCTATTGTCTTAAGCTCATCAAGATTATCACAGACAAAAAAGCCGATTTTGCTTTTAATGGCAAATTCTATATCCTCATCGGTCTTGTTGTTTCCATGAAAATACACATTTTCCATAGGAAATCCTGCCTGAAGCGCGGTATAAAGCTCACCCGGGGAAACTACATCAACGCCCATTTTTTCTTCGTCGGCAATTGAGTATATTTTTTTAAAACAAAGTGCTTTGCTGGCATAAAGAGGCATGGAGCCTTCCGGAAAATTATCTTTCATTGCTTTTACATATATGCGCATTTTTTCGCGCACTTTTTCTTCGTCAATAAGATAAAGGGGAGTTGAGTATTTCTTGGCAAGTTCAACCGTATCCTGTCCGGCAAAGGTAAGACGGCCTTTTTCGTTAATTCCAATGTTGCTGCAAATCATGATGTTTTAACTCCTTTACTGTAAATTTCGATAAAAAAACAGCCAGATAGGTTCATACCTAATGGGGCTGTCAGTTAACTAATAAATATTCAACTGAGACAGCACTCCGCATAAACTGCGACAGTTAAACGGATATTATTCCGTTTACCCAGGTCAGCCTTACGCCTCGGCCGCCTTCGGCAACGTTCCCTTTCATACGAATAGGACTTTGCGAAAGTCCGCTGTAATCCGCTTACTTTTGATACGATGCGCCTCTGTCAATGATTATATTTTAAGTTAGTATATTATTAAATTAAAGCTTTTGCAAGGCTTTTCTGATAAATTTCGCATTTTTATGCATATGCTCAACAAATTTGACTGGCTAAGCCATAAAATTTATATTTAAAGGGCATATTATATTGTAATATTGTGTAATTCTACCCACATTTATATTCAGCTGTAAATGATAATGTTTTTATTTTCAAACAAATATGTAATTGTGCTTGAATTTTAACTGAATTTTACATAATAAATACAATATTTGTAGAATATCGCCGTAAAGCTTCATTTTACATTTATTTTACTTTAGAAGCATTTGTATTTTACATACATATATTATCTTTCAACATATAGAACTAAAGAACTATATGTCTAATTATCAGAGGCGGGGTATTAATGGATTTTTTTGATATTTTAACAATGGCTGGGGGTCTTGCGCTTTTCCTATACGGTATGCATATCATGGGGGAAGGGCTTGAGAAGCTTTCAGGGGGTAAACTTGAAAGAGTGCTTGAAAAACTTACAAAGAACAGGATAATGGCTGTGCTTTTAGGCGCTGGAGTAACGGCTGTAATACAATCCTCATCGGCTACAACAGTTATGGTTGTCGGATTTGTAAATTCAGGCATAATGAAGCTTAATCAGGCTATCGGTATAATAATGGGTGCCAATATAGGTACTACTGTTACAGCGTGGCTTCTCAGCCTTACGGCAATTGAGGGCGACGGCTTTTTTATGCAGCTATTAAAGCCTACATCGTTTTCACCGGTATTGGCCTTAATAGGTATCGGCTTGATTTTGTTCTCTAAAAAAGATAAAAAGAAAAATATTGGTAATATACTCATAGGGTTTGCTGTTCTTATGTTTGGAATGGAGACTATGAGCGGAGCAGTTAAGCCTCTTGCTGAAGTACCTGCATTCACAAATATTTTAACAAAATTTTCTAATCCGTTACTTGGACTTATTATGGGTGCATGTGTTACTGCTGT
>CAUHBX010000108.1 GCA_959604475.1 uncultured Eubacteriales bacterium | reverse complement strand
AGTCAACAAACTTTTCTGAGATAGGAAGAACCTTGACCTGAACTGGTGCAAGCCATGTAGGGAACATGCCAGCGAAATGCTCAATCAATATTCCTATAAATCTCTCAATTGAACCGAAGCATACACGGTGAATCATTACAGGACGTTTCTTTGAACCATCCTTATCAATGTATTCAAGGTCAAAGCGCTCAGGCATCTGCATATCAAGCTGGATAGTACCGCACTGCCATGTCCTTCCGATTGAGTCCTCAAGATGGAAATCAATTTTTGGTCCGTAGAAAGCCCCGTCGCCTTCATTTACGACATAATCTATACCCATCTCCTCAAGCGCGCCTCTAAGTCCGTCTGTAGCCTTTTCCCATGCTTCATCGCTTCCCATGCTGTCCTCCGGACGTGTTGAAAGCTCAACATGATATTTGAAGCCAAAAAGCTTATAAACGCTGTCAATAAGGTTTACAACGCCCTTAATCTCGTCCTTAATCTGTTCCTCTGTCATGAAGATATGAGCATCATCCTGAGTAAAGCATCTTACACGCATAAGGCCATGAAGAGCTCCTGACTTCTCATGTCTGTGAACCAGACCGAGTTCGCCTACTCTTAACGGTAGGTCTCTGTAGGAATGCATCTCCTGTTTATAAATAAGCATACCGCCTGGGCAGTTCATAGGTTTAACAGCAAAATCCTGTTCATCTATTACAGTAGTATACATATTGTCTTTATAATGGTCCCAGTGTCCGCTGTTCTCCCAGAGCTGTCTTGAAAGAATAATCGGAGTTGAAACCTCAACATAACCGGCCTTTTTATGAATTTCACGCCAATAGTCAATAAGAGTATTTTTAATAATCATTCCGTTTGGAAGGAAGAAGGGGAATCCGGGGCCCTCGTCAAGAAGAGCAAACAGCTTAAGCTCCTTTCCAAGCTTTCTGTGGTCACGTTTCTTTGCTTCCTCCAGCATATTTAAGTATGCCTCCAGGTCTGAAGCCTTTGTATAAGCTGTTCCGTAAATACGTGAAAGCATTTTGTTTTTCTCGTTTCCTCTCCAATATGCTCCTGCAACGCTCATAAGCTTAAATGCTTTAATGGGTTTAGTACTCATAAGATGAGGTCCTGCACAGAGGTCTGTAAAGTCTCCCTGCTTATAGAATGATATTACAGACTCTTCAGGAAGGTCTTGGATAAGCTCTACTTTATAAGGCTCGCCCTTTTCTTCCATGAATTTAATCGCTTCTGCTCTTGGAAGCTCAAAACGCTCAAGGGCAATATCTTCTTTAACGATTTTTTTCATTTCCTTCTCTATTTCATTAAGCTCTTCCTGTGTAAAAGCTTTTTCTCTGTCAAAATCATAGTAAAATCCGTCGTCGATTGACGGTCCAATTGCAAGCTTTGTATCAGGGTACAGTCTTTTTATAGCCTGTGCCATGACATGTGATGCCGTATGACGGAATGCTCTTTTGCCTTCAGGTGTATCAAATGTGCATATTTCAACTGTGCTGTCCTTGTTGACTGGAAATCTTAAATCCTCAACCTCGCCGTTAACAATCCCGCAGCATGCGTTTCTTGCGAGTCCTTCACTGATATCCTTCGCTATTTCCATAACTGTAGTCCCAGCATTATATTCCTTTACCACGCCGTCTTTTAAACTAATTTTAATCATAATTCATTCTCCTTTCAAATCAAAAGATTTTTAGGGATAGGCATAAAAAAATCCCGTCCCTTAAATTTATAAAGGGACGAGAGTTATCTCCCGCGGTTCCACCCTAATTGCTGTAAAAACCACTTAATTAACGATTGTAACGTAATCAACGGGCCGTATTGGGGCCGCTCCGAGGTAGTCTTCAAAAGTAAGGTTTTGCAGTGTTCCCAGCAAAAGCACCGCTCTCTGAAAAAACGCATTACAATTTACTCGTCTCATCAACGCTTTAAACACTGTTATTATATCACACTAAAGTATGATGTCAACATTAATTTTCTTTAATTCCATTCAATGTTTGCAGGACACGGCACAGATATTTTAGTTCCATTATAGTCTATTATATCAAAGGCCATATCATATACAGATTCCAGGCAATGCTTTGTCATAATCTCATCGCCGCCGTACGCATAGATTTTACCGTCCTTTAAAAACAAGAACCTATCACAGTATCTCATGGCCAAATTCAGGTCGTGAATTATAACTATTACGGCTAAATTTTCTTTTCTGCTTATCCTGCATATCTGTCTCATTACGCTGTACTGGTTTCTTGGGTCTAGGCTGCTTGTAGGCTCATCAAGCAGCAGAAGCTTCGGCTCCTGCGCCAGCGCCCTGGCAAGCATGACCTTTTGCAGCTCTCCTCCGCTCAATTCGTCTACATAACGCATTTCAAAGCCCTTTAATTCCATACTTTCAATTGCGTGACGTACTATACGATGGTCATTTTCTGTAGCATCCCACTTTATATATGGCTTCCTGCCTAAAAGCACCGCATCATATACAGTACAGCCGGAGCTCTCGTTTTTCTGCGCTACATATGCCATTTGTTTGGCAAGCGTAACTATATCCATTTCAAGAAGGTTTTTGCCATCCAAATATACAGCACCGCCCTTGGGCTCAAGGATTTTATTAAGGCATTTAATCATAGTGCTTTTGCCCGCTCCGTTGTTTCCCAGTACCGCCATGCAAACTCCCTGTTCCAAATCAAAGGATATTTTATCGAGTATTTTTTTGTCTCCGTATGAAAAAGTCAGGTCTTTAATCTCAATCATTTTATGCCAACCCCTTTGAAAAGAAGATATATAAATACAGGAGCGCCGAGAAATGACGTTATAGCGCCAATAGGCAATATAACGGGTGAAACTATTAGCCTTCCGAAGGTATCACTGATTAGCAATATAAGTGCCCCCGTAAGAGCTGAGGCAGGAAGAAGATACCTGTAATCACTGCCAATAAATTTTCGTACCATATGGGGAGCTATAAGTCCGACAAAATTGATAATTCCAACAAAAGCCACCGCAACGGATGATGCAAGCGACGCGGCAAGCATACTGATAATCATAACTTTGTCTACGTTTACTCCAAGGCTTTTGGCTGTATCAGAGCCGCTTTCCATTGCATTATAGTTCCATCTGTTGCTTACAAAAAATACAAACATAATTAATGCCATAACGGCCAGTATACTTATTTCTTTCCAGTTAGTTCTTCCCAAATCGCCAAATGTCCAAAATACAACGGCAGACACCTGGACATCCTCCGCAAAATACTGCACCAATGTTGTCCCTCCGTTAAATAGAGAGCTTAGTGCAACTCCTACAAGAACCATAGAGCTTGGCTTCATCGCTTTATACTTGGATAAAGCCAGTATCACAACGGCCGATATTATTCCGCCAACAAATGCGCATATAATAACAATCGTTGGGTTATATATCGAAATTGCGCTAGCCGAGGATGACGTGCCTTGAAGTCCCGCTCCAAAGCATATAATTCCAACTGTAGCTCCAAAGGATGCCCCCTGGGATATGCCAAGCGTTGACGAAGACGCTAGAGGATTTCTTAAAACGCTCTGCATAACGCTCCCAGCCATCGCAAGAAGTATACCAACTACCATAGCAGTAACAATTCTTGGCAGGCGTATATTAAATACTATTGAATTTGACATCTTATCTCCGCGGCCGAGGAAGCAGTTGGCCACATCCATTAAATTAAGCCCTGACGAGCCTGAGCATAGAGCAAACATGGCAACTAATATACACAGTATAAAAAGCGATAAAATAACCAGCTTTTTATGCCTAATATATTTTAAGTATCCAGAATCCGCCATAGTATCTTTTACAGTATCCATAATTACTCACCTATAGTAAGCTGCCTCCAGCCGAGGCCTCCGTCAACAAGCGCATCATAATATCCTTCAGCATTATCTCCAAGCAATGTTGTGTATACATCCTTTGCCAATGTTTCAATTTCAATGTCTTCAAAGGAATCAGGAAATATTATTTTTCCGGCGTAGTAAGCGTCTACAACAGCCGTTTCAATATTTGTCGTATACCAGTTATAAGCCACCTGAGTGTAAACTCTTCCTTCTTTAACCGCAGTAAGTGAGTCATAAAAATCCTTATTTACAGCGTAATCGTCATTTACAAGGTGCATATTATTGGGGTCTAGGAATATATAGTCAGGATTCCAAACAGCTATCTGCTCAAGGTCAACAACAACTCCTCCTACTTTATCACTAAGTTCGTCAGCCACGTTGATTGCTCCAATTGCAGTAAACGGAGGGAAGTTCGTATATGTTCCTTCTATCCCATGCCCGCCCTTAAATGAGCAGGCACCTGTAAATACTCTTGGTTTGTCTGTATCTGCGATGTCTGCGGTTCTTTCAGCTAAATCCTTCTGCCATCCTTTAAGCGCACCCACAACTTCTGTACAGCGTTTCTCAAGGCCAAGAACCTTTCCTATAAGCTCCATTGACTGGTATAGCTTTTCATCAAACATTCCTCCGTCATATGTAATTACAACAACAGGTATTCCTGTTTTATTCTGCAGGTCGTCCGCAAGGTCTTCTGTGTATGACGCAAAAATTACATCAGGAGCGAGTCCTATAATTTCTTCTTCATATGCATCATAGCTTCCTGAGCCTCCTGTTCCTACAACCGGCAGTTCCTTAAATGTATCATAATTTATGTAGTTATAACATTTTGCCAGAGTCTGTTCATGCTCGGCTTGCTCAACTCCTACAACCATATCCTGTGCACCGGCATAGCTTATCATCCTTAATCCGCCTGCTCCCAGTGCTATAATACTATCTACTTCTGACGGAACCTCTACCTCACGTCCAAGCAGGTCTGTCACAGTAATATTCTCATTGGCTTCAGCATTCTTTGTATTGTTTACGCTGCTTGTACAGGCAGTTAAAGTAAGAACAGCAGTAAGTGCCATTATACCTATAATTTTTTTCATTTTAATCCCCCGTTATTATTTATTACCAGCCTCTTTTATAATCCTTAAAGCAATCAAGACAAACTTTTTTCCCATCCATTAACCGTATTTTATGTTCTGGAGCGTTTTCCCCGCAAATCTCGCATTTAACGCTTGTAAAAATTCTCGCCT
>CAUHBX010000107.1 GCA_959604475.1 uncultured Eubacteriales bacterium | reverse complement strand
AACCCACTCGAAATCTGTACTGTACTCAAGGAAATACAATAATAGGAAAGCCGTATAACTTTTTACGGCTTTTTTTATTTACAAAAAGCGTCGATAATATTACTAATATGTCGAGGGATATTTGTTGTTATTTGCAGCCTTATGATTGATAATAGAAAAAGGTAAATTATAGGAGGTATTAATATGAATAAAATTTATTTTGGAACAGCAGCAGAATTCCCGCATAATAACTACTACTTGCTGGAAAATGATAATGTTTATGGGGTTATGATTTCAAACAGTTCGGACGAGGATTACATAAAAGGCCTTTATGCGGAAAAAACGGAGGCTGAAAAATTTGCCGCTTTGCTTTTAAGGAATAATGTGTGTCCCATTCATTTAGCGGAAACAGCAGACGATTATATGTGCTGAAAGGCTTGTTTTTACTCCAATATGATGTTAAATTAATTATAAAACATTATTGGAGTTGATTTATTTTGAATAAGTTAAAGTGTAAATATATTTTTTTTGACCTTGATGGTACCCTTACTGAGTCAGACCCGGGCATTACTCGCTCAATACAGTACGCTCTTGAAAAACACAATATGCCATGCCCGCCTCTTGAGGACCTGAAAATATTTGTCGGCCCTCCGCTTGGTGAAATGTTTATGGAAATATTTGGAGTAAACAAAGAAAAGGCAGACGAAATGCTTGTATCATACCGTGAAAGATATACAACTGTAGGTAAATTTGAATGCAATGTATATGCGGGTGTTAAGGATACGCTGAAAAAACTTAAGGATATGGGAAAAGTGCTGTGCGTTGCCACATCTAAGCCGGAAAGTTCTGCGGTTGAGGTTCTGGAACATTTCGGCCTTGCTCAATATTTCGACTTTATTGGCGGAGATACGTCCAAGCATGAGAGAAAAAATAAAACGGCTGTAATAAATCATGTAATTAACAGCATGAATATTTCAGATAAAGACGATGCTATTATGGTTGGTGACACTCATTACGATGTATTAGGCGCCAGGGAAAGCGGAATAAAATGTATAGGAGTTTTATACGGATACGGAAAAAAGGATAAGCTCGAAGAGTCCGGCGTATATAGACTTGCTGAAATCCCAGAGGACATAGCGGAGATGTTTTAAATGAAGAAAATATTTTACTATGATACATATGTTGGCAGGATTGGAATAGCTGAGGAAGACGGAGCCATAACCGATATAACGTTTTCAGAAAGGGACTGGCAACTTGAAGAAACTGGTCTGATTAAAATGGCTATGAATCAGCTTGATGAATATTTTGATGGGAAAAGAACTGAATTCGATTTTCCGGTAAGGCTGGAGGGCACGGAATTTCAAAAAAGGATTTGGGAAACTATCAGAACAATTCCATATGGAAAAACAGCTTCCTACAAAGACATAGCTATAATGGCCGGATGCCCAAGGGGTTTTAGGGCTGTAGGCATGGCCAACAATAGAAACCACTTAGCAATAGTTTATCCGTGTCATAGAATAATAGGAGCTGACGGCTCACTTACAGGATATGGCGCGGGGCTTGATATTAAAGAAAAACTGCTTAATCTAGAGAAAAAATATTCCTATAAAATGGCTGTTGGGGTTGATATAGGCGGGACAGCAATAAAAATAGGCCTTTTTACCGAGGAAGGTACATTAAAAGCTAAGAAGCAAATACCTACCAGAAATGACGATAATTTTGCTTATGTTCTTGATGACGCGGCTAATGGCATACTTGAGCTTATAAAGGAAAACAACATTAACAGAGACAGCGTAAAGGGAATAGGAATCGGGGTTCCAGGACCCGTTGCCGGAGGAGTTGTTAAACACTGTGTTAATCTGATGTGGAAAAACAGCGTTGATGCTTCAGGTATTATAGAGAGGCTGACAGGAATTAAAGCCTGTGTGTTAAATGACGCCAATGCCGCGGCACTTGGAGAACAGTGGATGGGCGGCGGAAAGGGCCGCAGCAGCATGGTACTGGTAACTATAGGTACGGGAATCGGCGGAGGAATTGTCATTAACAATGAGGTGCTAGTAGGAATTAATGGTGCAGGTGGAGAAATAGGACATATAACCGTTGATTATGACAGCCCAAGAAGCTGTAACTGCGGAAGAAACGGCTGTCTTGAGACATATGCCTCAGCAACCGGGATAGTACGAACAGCAAAAGAATTGTTAGAAAGAAACAATTTTCAATCAGCCCTGAGAAACAGGGAACTGAGCGCTAAGAACATATTTGACGAGGCAAAAAACAAAGACAAGATTGCTTTAGAGGCTGTAGATATATTTGGAAAATATCTGGGAAGAGCCTTGGCAAATATAGCCGCTATAGTTGACCCTGAAATAATTGTTCTTTCAGGCGGTGTAGTCAAGGCGGGGAGAATTGTCAGTGATGCTGTTGAAAAATATTTTATGGAAAGCGCATTTAAAACAGTTAGGCGTACTCCCATTGTGCTTGCCGAATTGGAAAATGATGCAGGAATTTACGGAGCCGCTAAAGAAGCATTGAAGCTTAATTAAAGGATTTTGATATAAGGGCCATATTAAGGCGGCCATCGCCTTGATATGGGTTTTTTTATGTATAAATTGACAGTTTGGCTTTCTGTTAACGACTTTGCTTGATAAATTCTGATAGGATTGCTATAATTTATCTTATATATATTAATGTGGCTCGGGCGTATCAGCTTGAGATTATGATAAGGAGATTTTTCTATGAAGCAGGAAAGAATTGACGCACTTTTAAAAATAGATGTGGATTACGAAGGAGCGATGAGGCGCTTTTGTTCAAATGACGAGATGTATGAAAAGTTTCTGCTTAAGTTTTTATCAGACCCTAATTACAGTAAAATTCGTCCTGCATTTGAAGATGGAAAGCTTGATGATGCGCTTATAGCTGCGCATACGCTTAAAGGTGTCTCGGCGAATTTGGGCTTTAACAGCATATTCCGTATTTGTGCGGAAATAGTTGACAGTATACGGGCAGATGAACCTAAGAAGGCAATGGAGCTTCTTCCTGAGTTGGACAGGGAATATGAAAAAGTCTGCTTGGTTATAGCAGATAAAGAATGATAACGGGTATGAACTGAAATTTTGGATTGGAGTTGACATAAATGCAGAGGCGCAACACCATACTGCTGGTAGACGACGTAGAGATGAACCGTGCCATACTCGGAGGCTTGTTTAAGGACGAATACCGCATTTTGGAGGCTGAAAATGGAGAGCAGGCTCTATTGTTATTAAATGAATACCATAGCAGCATAGCAATTATGCTGTTGGATATAATAATGCCCGTTAAGGACGGATACCAGGTACTTGAAGAAATCAGAGGCAATGGATTGCTAGATGAGGTTCCGGTTATTATCATTACGGCGGATAACTCAGTTGAAAGTGAATTGAAGGCCTTTGATTTAGGCGCTTCTGATATAATAATAAAACCCTTCGAGGCTCATGTCGTCAGAAGGCGTGTACATAATACTATTGAGCTTTCCCTTCACAAGCATAATCTGGAAAGCCTTGTAGCGGAACAGGCCAGGAAGCTTAAGGAGACTAATGAGGTTCTGGTTGACGGCCTTTCTTCAATTATTGAATATAGGAGTGTTGAAACCGGTCAGCATATACGGCGTATAAGGCTCCTTACAAAGGCGCTTCTTAGGGAAGTAAATCAAAATTGTCCTGAATATGATTTAAACGACCATAAAATAGACGTTATAGCTGATGCTTCGGCAATGCACGATATTGGCAAAATCGCAATACCTGACAGCGTGCTTAATAAGCCAGGAAGACTTACGCAGGACGAGTTTGAAATTATGAAAAAGCATACTGTCAAGGGCTGCGAAATATTGGAAAGCCTTGACCGTATGAGTGACCAGGAGTATTTAAGATATGCCTATAATATCTGCAGATACCACCATGAGCGATGGGACGGCAAAGGATATCCTGATGGCCTTATTGGCGACTCAATACCAATATGTGCACAGGTAACAGGCATTGCCGATGCATATGACGCTCTTACATCAGACAGGGTTTATAAGAAGGCAATTTCGCATGAACAGGCTGCTAACATGATTTTAAACGGAGACTGCGGTATGTTTTCTCCAAAGCTGCTTGAATGTTTTAAAAGCGTTCTCAGCCAGTTTGCCATTCTAATACAAAAGTATTCTGATGACAGTATAACAACAGTCAGTGGTGACAAAATTTCACTACCGACACCTAAATTCCAGTCGAGTGTTCTTCAGATGGAGCAGATGAAATATCATGCTGTTCTCCGATATGTAAATTCAACTGCAATTGAGATTGACTTTGCTGACGGAGGGTACCATATTGTTTACTCGGCTAATCCGGAGCTTCGCAATATTTACCGGGGAGACAGCCTCGAAAAAATATTTGATGAGTTTAATAACGAAATTGTCTGGCCTGATGACATAGGACTGCTTGAGGATATTTGGAAAAAAGAAATGCCTCAATTTTTTGCTGAGGGACTGCTTAAGAAGAGCTGGAAATATAGGATTAAGTGTAACAGTAATAATGGTTATAAATGGTATGAAATGACCGCACTTAGAATAGATACCGAACATCCTCATTTAAGAAAAATTCTTATGCTTTGGGACGAGCTTGGTATGGATACTCCTGAAATATATCCAGTTAAAGAAGACGACAGAAAAATTTTGGGGACAATAATGAACGGCATATGTAAATGCAGAAATGATAAGTATTTTACAATAACATATGCCAGCGATACATTTGTTGGATACACAAATGAGCAGTTTGAGGCCAGATTTCAAAACAGGCTTATCAATTTAATACATGCTGACGACAGAGAACGCGTAAGAAAGCAGCTTATGAGCCAGCTTAGAGAAGGAACAGGCTTTGAGATTGAATATAGGGTATTATGCCCGGACGGCACATATGCATGGATGCTGAGCAGGGGCGAGACTGTATTTGAAAACGGGGAAGAACAAATTTACTGTGCGATTGTGGATATAGAAAAATCCAAAAAAGTGGAGGAGGAGCTGCGACTCAGCCTTGAACGGTATAAGATTGTTTTGGAGCAGACCAATGATATTATTTTTGAATGGGATATTGCTAAGGACAAGGTGGTA
>CAUHBX010000106.1 GCA_959604475.1 uncultured Eubacteriales bacterium | reverse complement strand
GATATAATAGGTTCAAGTGACAGCAGTATAAAAAATGTGGTACCTACTGATATAAACTTAATCCTGCGTTCTGCAAACATTAAAGCTGTATTTTGCAATGGCGCAGCTTCTTATAAATTATATATGAAGTACTGCTATCCCAATACACATACCGAAGCCATAAAACTTCCATCCACAAGCCCTGCTAATGCTGCATTTTCTTTAGATAAGCTTATAGGTATATGGAGTTTTGAAATAAATTCCTTTATGTGAAAAATGGTTAATGGCTTGTAGAAACTATTTTTAAGGTTTACAATGGATAAATACTTCCATATTGGAAAAGAGGTGTTATGTGTATGTCCACTGACCTTTATCGTATTTTAGGCAAACAAAATATATTAAAATTCTTAGACCGTATACATACTAATATTTACATAACAGATGTAGAAACAGATAAAATTGTTTATATGAATGAAACAATGAAATCAACATTTAATATAAATGAACCAGAAGGTAAAATTTGCTGGCAGGTACTTCAAAGTGGTATGAATAACAGATGCGGTTTCTGTAAAATAGATGAGTTATTAGAGTTTGGCGAAAACCACTGCTGTATATGGGATGAAATTAATACTGCTACTGGGCGCATTTACAAAAACTATGACAGTATTATTAATTACAAAGGAAAAATATATCATATACAAGATTCTACAGACGTAACAGAATACATGAAGCTTTCGGAGAGTGCAAGCCTAGATGAACTTACAGGAATGCTCAACAGGCGTTCTGGCAAAGAAAAACTTTCTGCGGCATTATCTGACTCAAAAAATCAAAATAAGATGCTGACTGTTGCGCTCTATGACGTAAATGGTTTAAAACAGGTAAATGACCGGTACGGTCATAACGAAGGCGACAACCTTCTGCGCTATATTGCATCTGTGACCAAGGGAAAACTCAGCGCAAGGGATTTTATTTTCCGTCTTAGCGGTGATGAATTTGTAATAGTATTTTATGATGAAGATAAGACACATGCAGATATACGCATGAAGGATATACAGGACTCTCTTATAAATGAAAAAAGCCGCTGCAGCATGTTATATACCCCGTCATTATGTTATGGACTAGTTGAAATTTATCCTCAGGACCAGTATACAGTTTCTGATATTATAATCCACGCCGATGAAAAAATGTATATTCAAAAAAGGGATTACCATATTGCGGCTGCACAAAAAAAGCTAAAAGAAACCAATACTGAGCGTTACCCTATTGATTTTGATTACGATAAAGACAATCTTTATGAGGCACTTACCTTTAGCACTGATGATTATGTATTCGTCGGTAATATGAAAAGCGGAGTTTTCAGATATTCCCCAAAAATGGTTGCAGAATTTGGCCTTCCCGGAGAGACAGTTCAAAACGCAGCTGCTTTTTGGAGCAGGCTTATACATCCAAGCGATACAAGATATTTTCTTGAAAGCAATCAAAGTATAGCTGATGGGCGAACAGATTACCACGATATCGAATATCGGGCTAAAAATATCCGAGGCGAATGGATATGGCTAAGATGCAGAGGAAAAATGATATGCGACGAATTTGGCGTTCCAAACCTTTTTGCAGGCATTATAACAAACCTGGGAAAGAATAATAATGTTGACCATATGACCGGTTTATATAACCGTTTTGAATTTGAGGAAACAATAAAAAAATATATTGGCAATAATAAATTCTCGGAAAAATTAGCTTTGATGGTTTTGGATATGGATTCATTCAAGAATATAAATGACCTCTACGACCGTTCTTTCGGAGATAAAATTCTTCGTATTACAGGTAATAAAATTTCTTCACTGCTGCCTTCAAATGCTCATTTATTCAGGCTAGACGGTGATGAATTTGGTTTGGTTGCCGTTGATTGCAGTCCTTTGGATTGTCAAAACATATTTGACAGAATACAGCATGATTTCAAAAATCAGCAGGAGCATGAAGGAAAGAAATATTTCTCCACTGTATCGGCTGGCTGTGCGTTCTATCCGGACGACGCCGATAACTATTTGGACCTGATGAAGCTGGCTACCTATTCCCTTGAACATTCAAAGTATATGGGTAAAAATCAGCTTACTCTTTTTTCACCTCAGCTTATGCCGCAAAAAGAAAGAATTCTTGAGCTTATTGAACTTCTTAGGGAGTGTATTGAACGCGGATTTGTCGGATTTTCAATACACTACCAGCCTCAGGTCATAGCTGAAAGCGGAAAACTATATGGAGCCGAGGCCCTTGCAAGATGGAGCTGTTCAAAATACGGAGATATATCTCCAATAGAATTTATACCTATTTTGGAGAAAAGCGGTTTGATAATTCAATTTGGCCGCTGGATTTTTTTCAACGCTGCATCCCAATGCAAAGTGTGGTGTGAATATAATCCTAATTTTAAAATGAGCATAAACCTATCCTACCTACAGTTGCTTGATACAGGGCTTGTATCATTTATTGAGAATACACTTAAAAGTCTTGAGCTTTCACCTGCCTGCATTATACTTGAACTTACTGAAACTTATTTAGTGACTGAGGAAAACTTTGTAAGCGAAACATTGGGCAGCTTAAAGAGACTTGGCATACAAATTGCTATGGATGACTTTGGTGTCGGATATTCTTCATTGGCGTCACTTAAAAATACTCCTGCAGATATAGTCAAAATAGATAAAATCTTTGTAAACGGGATTGCAAGAGACATATTCAACTCTACCTTTATTCGTTCTATTACCGAGCTTTGTCATGACGTCGGAAAAGTTGTTGTCCTTGAAGGTGTTGAGACTAAAGAGGAGTATAATATCGTTGAAAAGGCTGGCTTGGATTTAATTCAGGGATATTATTTTGGCAAGCCTGTAACCGCTGAATTGTTCAGCAGTGAATTTTCTAAAGCTAGTGATAAAAAATAAGCGCCGTATGGCGCTTATTTTTTATCCGTTCTGTTTGGTTGTTCCACTGCTTTTAAGAGGGCTTATTCTTACCTGGCTTTCCTTCATACCTGTTTTCCTTGTTACAATGTCCATAATCTGTGCAAGTTCAGAATCGGAAAGCTCACTTTTATTTACGACAACATCAACTGTATCATCGTCAATACGGACATATACCTCGCTGAAGCCCTTTGACTCTATCATTGCCTCCGCAGCCGTTTCCTTTTCAATTCTCTGCTGAATTTCAAGAAGATTATCGGCACATTCCTGTTTTTTTGCCTCATCAACATTTGTATTATTAATCATTTCTGTAAGCATATCCTTTTGACTTGCCCTTGCCTGTTCCCTGTCCAGTTTTGCCTGAACAAAATATGTATCCGGAGTTGTGCTTACATATATAGCAGCACCGGTGTCATCGTACACCTGCTGGCTTTCATCACTCTGGGCCGTATCTCCTCCCAGTGCAAATTCAAGACCGTCTGTATCAGTATCATCTGCCAAGGTTGCTATTGAACCGTCATCGTTTAAAAGAGCCTCATAGCTTGTAGGGTCATTTAAATCCACACTGTCTATTTCTCCGGAGGATTTGCTCTCCGTAAAATTAAGATAACCCGCGACAGCAATCATAACTGCCAGAGCTGTAACAACCACCTGATTTCTTTTAACTGCAAACATATTTAAACCTCCCGTTTTATTTCATTTTAAATACCTCAACTTTATTTGCCGAAACACCGAAAAGCGCCTGCGCCGCACGTATTAGCGAATCTTTGACTATTACATTGTCACCACCCTCCGCAACAATTACTATGCCGGAAATCTCCGCAGTCATTTCTTTTATTACAACAGGAGATGTACTTCCGTCGCTGTTGTTAACAGTAACAACGGTATTTTCCTCGGTTTGAGAAACAATTCCCCTGCTGTCGCCCTGCGATGCGCTTTCCTCTGTTTCTGATGTGCTTTTTTTATTTTCCTGTGCATAAACGGCTTCGCCGCCTGAACTCAGAGTAATCATTACATCAACGCTTCCGGCGCCTTCAACCTGGGACAAAAGGCTTTCCGTCTTTTGCTCAAGCTGTGTTATATAATCGCTGCCGGTGGAGTTGTTCTGTACCGTCTGAGCCTTAGCCGTGCTGTCGTCTTTTTTATCAAATACCATGTCTCCAGCTAAAATGAGCATGGCTCCGAACAGAACGGCAATCAGTATATCTCCAAAAAGCTTGCCTTTCCTGTCCTTAAAAACCTCTTTTAATGTCATATCCCCACTTCCCCATTTGTATTTTAATTATATGGAGTTACTTTCTCCACATGTATATCTAAACCTTCGTTTATTTTAGTGTTTTCTTCCACTTCATCCATTTCATCATACAGAATATTCGTTAATCTCTGCCTAATATCTTCTGTTTCTTCCATCTTCTCCTGTCCGTTCTCAAAGGCTGGCAGCACAGCATCCCCGTTTGAAAAAGAAACAAAGACTTCCGAAATTTTGCCTACTATAGTAAAAATCATTATTATACCTACTATAACCGATACATATTTTTTTATTTTCGCATCTGGTACAACCATCTCGGCAAATATGGTCAATAACATAAGCAAGGCTATATTTTTTATATATGCGCCAAGTGCAGTAAACATACCGTTAAATCCTTTCTTATACGGCCAGCATAAGGGCCGTTACTGTAATAAACATAATTTCCGCAGTAAATACGATTCCAGTAAGTATAGCAGTGTAATCTGCCGCACGAGTTATACACTTAACAATTCTCTTAGGAGCTATTGGCTCTGTAATTGCGGCGGTCAGCTTGTAAATAAGCATGATAACTGCCAGCCTGATTACAGGCATTATACTCATCAGTACTATAAATATCATTACAGCCGCAGTAATTGAATTTCCCATTGAAGATGTCAGCGCTGCCGCCGTTTCCGCTGCAGATGCCATCAGGCTTCCGACTACAGGGACCGCCTCCGCAGCTGTTTTTATGGAGCGCCCGGCTATAACTGCCACATCTGGAACACCTATTTTTATAAGTGACATTATAAATACAAAAGCCCCCGCACATACCTTAACGCCCCATTTACATAAAAAGCTCATTAGCTCCGCTAGCTCCATCAGCATATCCCTCTCCGACATACTGTTTATAAATGTAATAAGGGCGGCAAAAAGTATGCCAGGTATAACAAGCCTTTT
>CAUHBX010000105.1 GCA_959604475.1 uncultured Eubacteriales bacterium | reverse complement strand
CGTCCTTTTTCCGCCGGCGGCTGCTGCATGGCCATAGCCTCCACCAATACGTCGTTAAGTACGCCTGTAGATACCCTGAGGCTGTTATTCGCATATACCTCTTTAACAGTATCAAGCATTTTTATAACACGCTGTCCAGTAAGCGCTGAAATAAACACTCTTGGTGCGTAGGCCATATAGGCCAGCTCATTGGCAATATCCTTGAGAAATTTATTCATGGTCTTATCATCTTTTTCTATGGCGTCCCATTTATTTACCGCAATTATAGCCGCCTTGCCTCTTTCATGCGCGATTCCTGCTATTTTCGTATCCTGGTCTGTAATCCCCTCCTGTGCGTCTATAACAAGCACAGCCACATCACAGCGTTCAACCGCGGCGACTGCACGTATAATACTGTATTTTTCAATGTCTTCCTTAATCTTGCTTTTTCTTCTCATGCCGGCGGTATCAATAAGAACATATTTCTGGCCGTCATATTCAAACGGTGTGTCTATTGCATCTCTGGTGGTTCCCGGAATATTGCTTACAATAAGCCTTTCTTCTCCAAGCATTCTGTTTATAAGGGAAGACTTTCCTACATTGGGCTTTCCAATAAGAGCTACCTTTATAACATCATCATCCTCCGCGTTTTCGGACCCATCAGGAAAATGTGAGCATACTGCGTCAAGCATATCGCCAAGGCCAAGTGCCTGTCCTGCTGAAACAGGGTATACTTCGCCTATACCAAGTCCATAAAACTCATAGACATCTAGGTTCTCCTTACGCATGTCGTCAACTTTGTTTACAGCAAGCACAACGGGCTTTTTTGTCCTTCTGAGCATATTTGCCACCTGTGAGTCAGCCTCGGTAACGCCCTGCTTAACATCTGTAACGAATATTATAACATCTGCAGTATCAATGGCAATCTGTGCCTGCACTAAAATCTGGCGGAGAATAACATCCTCAGCGTCAGGCTCCATTCCTCCTGTATCAATAAGTGTAAATTTATATTTAAGCCATTCAACGTCAGCATAAATTCTGTCTCTTGTTACGCCGGGCGTATCCTGTACTATGGATATTCTCTCCCCGGCCAGTCTATTGAATAACGTAGACTTTCCTACGTTCGGTCTGCCGACAACGGCAACAATAGGTCTGCTCATTTTAGATTTCCTCCGTATTCATAATCTTTTCTATTAGGCTTTCAGCCGAATTGAAGGCTATTTTTATTTTGATGCCTAATTCATTTTCTATATCTGAGACATATATGTCATCTAAAAGTATTGTCTCGCCATTTCTAAGCAGGCTGTCAGGCAGTATCAAATACTCTCCAAGCTCCATGCCTTTAAGCTGCTTAATTATATCACCGCCGGTAAGAAGCCCTGACACGGTTATCATTTCTCCAAAAAAGTCATTCTTTATGCAGTATACATTTATTTTTGTTTTAGGGCATTTATTCATTACAGCCTGTGCTATCTCATTCATTAGCCCGAAGGCAGCAACGCCTGTCGCCATAGAAACAATCCTATTTTTTTGTGAATCCCTTATTTTCGGCAAAAGCTCATAAAACTCCGACCTGAAAAGGGAAAGCATTCCTACCCCATTTTCAAACTGCTGAAAATCCTCATAGCATTCAGGTTTCGGAATTTCCCTTTCAGCCTTTAAGTAAAACTCGTCAGCAGCAAATACTATCCTTGTCCCATACTTCTCAAGGTTTCTTCTCTGCCATTCTTCTATCTGGTCAATAACCTTTCCGGCATCATCCTTTGTAAAAGGCTCCTGCTTAAAAAGCCCCTCCCTATATTTCGTAAGTCCAATAGGAACAATCGACATGCTCTGTGCGCTTGGGTACAGGCTTGTTATATCCTCTAAAGTTCTGTCCAGTTCCTTTCCGTCATTAATTCCCTTACACAAAACAACCTGAAGGTGAAGCTCTATGCCAGCGTAAGCCAGCTTTTTCATTCTTTCCATTATGTTTCCGGCCTTATTATTATGAAGCATCATTTTTCTAAGCTCCGGATTGGTTGTATGAACAGAAATGTTTATAGGGGACAAATGATAATATATTATTCTTTCTATGTCCTTTTCTTTCATATTTGTAAGAGTGACATAATTCCCCTGTAAAAATGAAAGCCTAGTATCATCATCCTTAAAGTACAGTGTTTCTCTCATTCCCTTTGGAAGCTGGTCTATAAAGCAAAAAATGCATTTATTGCTGCAGTTTCTGGCATTGTCCATAAGTCCGCTTTCAAAAACTATCCCTATGTCCTCATCATAGTCCTTTTCAACCTCGGCTACGTATTCTTCTCCTTCTCCGTCCCTCAAAACAATTTCAAGGAATTCGTCATTTATCATGTATCTGTAATCAAATACATCCAATATTTCCTTATCATTTATGGAAACAAGCACGTCTCCGGGCTCAATACCTATCTCATCAGCAATACTTCCCGGCTCCACACTAATTATAACATTTTCTTTTTTACTAACGTTTAAATTTTCCAAAAATATTACCTCATTTCAGGAAGAGAAACGCTCCCATTGTCCCGCGCTTTTCACCCATGACCCGGTGAGAATAGAATATATCAGGATGGCACTGGGTACAAATGCCTCCTACCTCTATATTTTCTTCCTTTACGCCGCTTTTTATCAGCAGTTCCTTGTTTATTCCCCAAAGGTCAATTTTATACTTCCCCTGGTTATTTTCATCTTTTCTTATATATTTATCCGCAAAATTAATATTTTGTTCAAATATATCAACTACAGGACGGTCAACCTGAAAGCAGCACGGGCCTATTGACGGCCCTACAGCAGCTTTTACATCTTCTGGCTCCGTACCAAATTCTGTTTTCATTTTGTCCAGCATTTTCGCAGTCATTTTATCGGCTGTCCCTCGCCAGCCGGCATGTGCCATTCCTACAGCTTTATTTTTTAAGTCCACAAAATATAACGGTACGCAGTCTGCATGAAAAGTAACAAGCACAATTCCCTGCCTGTTGGTCACTATGCCGTCCGCCTCTTTCCTCTCAATTCCTGCCTTAAATCCCATTCCAGCTGTGCTTTCGTCTGCCGTTATTATGTCTGTGGAATGTATCTGCCTAAGAGTAACGCACTGCTCCTTTTTCACTCCAAGGGCCGAACATATAATATCAAAGTTTTTATCAACATTCTCTTTTCTGTCCCCTCTTGAAAAGCCCAGATTCAGCGAAGAAAGGTAATCCTCGCTTACGCCTCCCAGCCTAGTGGTAAAACAATGTCCAATAAAACTTATATTTTCAAAGCTTTCGAATGTGTAATATTCAAGAATTCCCTTTTTATTTAATATCATTAATCACTTCTCCATTCAAATGCGTTTTCAATATATCGTATATAGTATTTTCCGTCTGACTCAATAATCTCAGCCACATCAAATCTTGCGTCAGTTCCGCCCTTTTCCTGCATATAAAGCGCGGCTGTATTCATTATCCTTTTTTGCTTGGTCAGTGTAACGGCCTCGGACGGATATCCGCAGGAGGTTCCTGTTCTGAACTTGACCTCTATAAATATAAAGGTCTTACCGTCCTTTGCTATTATATCAATTTCACCAGTTTTTCTGCTGTAATTCCTGGCTAAAACACAATATCCCTTATATTTCTGTATCCAGCGTGCAGCCATTAATTCAGCCCTGGCGCCTTTTTCTTTGTTGTTCTCTTTCATATTATACAAAATTTTTTATAAAGCTTCTTCTGTGTATTGGGCATGGGCCTAATTCCCTCAGAGCTGCTATATGGTCAGCTGACCCATATCCCTTGTTGTGTTTAAATCCGTATCCGGGAAAGACCTTATCGTACTCGCACATCATAGCGTCCCTTTCCACCTTGGCTACAATGCTTGCCGCCCCGATTGAAACGCTTCTGGCGTCACCATGTATTATTCCCCTTTGCGCAACGGATATTTCAGGAATTGTTACAGCATCAGCCAGTATGTAATCAGGCTTAACGTTTAGTCCCTCTATGGCATTTCTCATAGCCTTATAGGTGGCCTGTAAAATATTAATTTCATCAATTTCCCGCGGCGAAACTACGCCAAGCGAATATGCCAGTGCCTTTTCTTTTATTATACAGGACAGTTCTTCCCTTTTAGATGCGCTCAGCTTTTTGGAATCATTTATTCCAAGTATACGGCAGTCTTCAGGCAAAATAACGACGGCTGTGACAACCGGCCCTGCCAAAGGCCCTCTGCCAACCTCGTCTATGCCGCCTATAAGCCTGTACCCGTTTTTTCTGAGTTCTTTTTCAAATATTGAAATCTCGTCAAGCCTTTTAAGCTCTGAAAGATAAGCATTGTATTTTCTTTCATACTGCGCTATAAGCTTAACTACTCCAGCCCTATCGTCGTCTTTAAACATATTTATTTTTTCCGGCAGTTCAGTATATGCCGATTTTAAAAGTATTTCTTTTATTTCATTTATTTTCAGCGACAAACAAACCACCTCAACTTAGTATTATACACAATGTAATACTATATGGCAAATAAAAGCAACATAAAAAGGGGCATATGGAAATTATCCATTTACCCCTTTTGGATTTCATCATTTGATACTGCAAGCCTCATCACAAGCCTGTTTTGCATAATATCTCTTGTTTTTGATGTTCCCTTTGAAACAGTCAATATAGAACCCTTGCTTTTTCTAGATGTTACTATGTATCCTCCGCTGTTCGTATTTGAAACCGAAGTGTTTGAGTCATATTCCCCCTTGGGCGTTTTCGTAAAGTACATTGTCCATATATTATCGCCGTCATCCCATACTAATGAACCGTTTCTTTTCATATACGCGATAAACTCCTCAAGGCACCAGTTGTTTTCATATAATATATCAGAATAAGGCTGTCCCAGATATCTTATATGCCAAGGTTCGTATCCTATGCCTGTATATTGCTCTTTATCCTTTGTATAACGTACAACAAAGCCGTATTTATGACAGTTTTCCTGAAGCCACAAGCCTGCCTCAGATTCTATGAAGTTCTCCTCCAGAGAGCCGTCGTTTGAGAGGTCAACCGCCAGAGCAGTCTGATGCTCACTGGCACCCGGAAGCGCTATATACCGGCTGGTCCCTTGAATTGCATCGGCAATATCAACACCGCTTTTCACAGCACTATCAACGTCGGCATTAT
>CAUHBX010000104.1 GCA_959604475.1 uncultured Eubacteriales bacterium | reverse complement strand
GTCCGGCAGCTGCGCGCTTTTCTACTGTGACAGCAGGCTTTATGCCCTTATATACAACGAAACCAAGTCTTATGCGATGTATTCTGACGAAAGCGGAAGGGCCTTCTCCTTAGCAAAAAATCTTGGAGTAAAAATCAATTCCTCCTGCTCAAAGGCCGAGTATCTGGATTTTTACAGAAACAGCGGCTTTGCAGCCGATGAGGTAATTTTGGACACCTCCGACAGTACCTTCCCTGTTGTTCCCGACCTTCACCCAAGCTTTATACCGAGCGGTATTGCCGCTGACGAGCCGGTGCCGGTGCAGGATAAGCCTGTAAGAGATACAAGTCTCAAGGCCGCCGAGTATGAGGAGCAGCTTGTCACCATGACTGACCAGATTGGAGAGCTTTCCCAGACCCTTGCCAGACGCAATGAGGAAATTGCCGCAGTATCCGCCAGATGGAGAGCCAAATACGAAGCCCTGTCCAAGGAAAACGAGCTGCTTAAGGCCCGTATTGCTGAGGCTGAGGAAGCGAAAGCACCCTCGGCATCAGTTAATACCGTACAGGAGCAGGCTGAACAGCCATCTGAAGACGCCTAACGGTTCAGCTCAGCGCTGATAAGCCTATCAGCCATATCGGCCGCGTCAGCTATAAGGTTTGCGCAGCCGCAGTTCCCCGCTATCTGGCAGCAGTTGAATGAACCGTATTTCCTGCTGAATTCGTCCAAAAACTGCAGCCGCAGCCGTTTAAAGGTGCTTTCGTCAAACATGTATCCGAATATAAGTACAACTGCCGCGGGAACTGCGCACAGCCCTCCGTAGCCAAAGCCATTTCCAGCCGCCGACGCGGCCTTAAGAAGTTCTCCCTTAAGGCCGAGCGAGAATTTCTCATCGGCGGCTTTAATTATGCTCTGGCCGCAGCCCCAGCCCTCGCAGTAGTATCTGTAAGCAAGCTCTTTCATTTTTGTTCACCGCCTTTGCCTGTCCCGTTTATATATAGTATTCGGGGGACAAACATTGGTTACAAAATTTTAAATTTAGGAGCCATAACAAATATAAAAAGCACAGCGGATATGCCGTTGTGCTAGTAATATATTTTTACTGCAATAACGCCGCTGATTAAATTAAGCACGATAAACCAACCAGCTGCCTATATGTAACGCCTGACTTTTTTCATATACTGTTCGTAAGCTGAGCCGAATTCCCTAATGCACCACCGCTCCTCCGAAAGTATTATCCAATGTGCAGATATTTGGAATACAAAAACGAATATTAGCAGTATCCAAGACTGAGTAAGCAAAGCCATTCCCACAAAGCAGAAAAAATATGATACATACATAGGATTTCGGGAGAACCGGTAAATTCCGTTTGTACTTAATCCGTTACCAGACGGCAGAGAAAAATTGATAATCGAGATTAAACATAAAATCAGTCCTGCCAAATAACAGCTCAGTCCAAAATAGAATTGACGGGAATAATCTGCTGAAGCATGCAGAAAAAATAAATATATAAATATTACTGCATTTGATATTTGATAAATCCAGTATGCAATCATTTCTTTCCCCTGTAACGGCGCAAAATGGGCTGCACGCTGCACTGCGTTTTTATTTACCCTTGACAGCAGGCCAAACCTTATTAAAATAAAAGGAATCAGCAATAAAATGCCATTCATATTTTCACCTCAAAAAACCAAATTTCTCTCCTTTTACTCTAAATACAAACAGACATGCTGTCAAGTTATATAATCCCTGCTCTTATTTGCCAGCCTTTTATTTTTTTCCCAGCACCGCTTTTTCAAATTCCACAAATATTACCGGTACAAAGGAAAGACCCATCACTATTGCCCATTGCTTGAGGCTTAATGCCGACACGGCGAATATCCCCGAAAGGAACGGAACCATTATTACGCTCATCTGCATGGCAATTCCCACTACGAATGCCAGACAAAGATATTTATTGCTTAATATATGGATTTTAAATATCGATTTGTCAGTGCGCATATTAAAGGCATGTACAAGCTGTGAAATGCTCAAAACGGCAAAGGCCATTGTACGGCTGATATTATGTATTTCTCCGGCGTCATAATATTTATGCCCTATGCCGAAGGCTATCAGAGCCAAAAAGCCTATCATAAAGCCCTCACAGCCAATTCTGAAGCCAAGCCCTCCTGAGAACAGGCTTTTATCAGTTGCTATGGGCATTGACTCCATAACGTCCTCCTCCGGCCTGTCAAGGCCGAGAGCTATTGCTGGAAGAGAATCCGTAATAAGATTTACCCAAAGCAGGTGTATCGGAAGCAGCGGCGTGCTCCATCCAAACACCATCGCCGTAAATATTGTAAGTATTTCCCCGATATTGCTGGATAGCAGAAAATGAACGGCCTTCCTGATATTATTGTATATTATTCTGCCTTCCTTAACGGCACTGACGATTGTTGCAAAATTATCATCGGTAATTATCATATCCGATGCACCCTTTGCAACATCGGTTCCGTTTTTGCCCATAGCGCAGCCTATATCCGCCGCTTTAAGCGCAGGCGCGTCATTTACTCCGTCACCCGTCATGGCCACTACTTTGCCTTTTCTCTTGTAGGCATTCACAATTTTCAGCTTATGCTCCGGGGATACCCTGGCAAATACTGTGATTTTTTCAAGCACTGAGTCCAACTGGGCCTGGGTCATGGCCTCAAGCTCCGTTCCGGTTACTACACGGTCGCCATCCTCGTAAATTCCGGTCTTTTCTGCTATGGCCCTTGCCGTAAGCGCATGGTCGCCTGTAATCATTACAACCTTAATTCCGGCCTTCCTGCATTCCCTAACAGCCTGCTCTGCCTCTTCCCTTGGAGGGTCAATCATACCTATAAGGCCGGCGAAAATCAGATTTTTTTCATAGGATTTATCCCTTTTGTCAGTCTCCTTATATGCCACAGCCAAAACCCTCAGTGCCTGTGACGTCATAGACTCGTTTACTGCCTCCAGCCTTTTGAGCTCCGCCCCGTCGATTTTTCGTCCGTCTGCATAGGCAGTACACAGCTTTAAGACCCTTTCAGGTGCCCCTTTTGTGATACAGAGATTCCTTCCGTTTCCAAAGTCATGGACTGTCGTCATCATTTTCCTCTCCGATGAAAACGGGATTTCCTCAAGCCTAGGCATTATGCTTTCAAGCCTGTCCTTCTTTTCGCCCATTTCCTCCGCGCCTTCGGCGATTGCAACCTCTGTAGGCTCTCCGATAAAATGCCTGTCCTCGTAATAGCAGTCGGTGCACAGCGAAGCCAGCCTGATAATAAACTTTTTGTCATTGAGGCTTGTATTTTCTTTACAATCGGTTATTTTTACAAGCTTCATCTTGTTTTTAGTGAGCGTTCCTGTTTTATCCGTACAAATAACCTGAGCCGAGCCGAGAGTTTCAACGGCCGGAAGAGTCCTGACAATAGTATTTTTCTTTGACATTGCCTGCATCCCTATAGCCAGCACAATTGTGACAATAGCGGGGAGCCCCTCGGGAATAGCCGCTACCGCCAGGCTTATTGAGGTCATAAACATGTCAAAGGGAGCGTATCTCCTTACTATTCCTATAATGAATATAAGCGCGCATATTCCAACGGCAGATATACCGAGTATTTTTCCCGTACTGTCCAGGCGCTTTTGCAGGGGAGTTTCACTTTTTTCATCACCCGCAATCATAGCCGCTATTTTTCCAACCTCAGTATCCATACCGGTAGATGTGACTATTGCCCTGCCCTTTCCATAGGTAACATAGGTTGAGGAAAATACCATGTTTTTTTTGTCACCGGCCTGTGTGTCGTCTCCAAGCTTAAGGTCGGGTTCCTTAAGCACCGGAAGCGATTCTCCCGTCAGTGCAGACTCGTCTGTTTTCAAAGAGCTTGCGCTGACAAGCCTTGCGTCTGCCGGCACCATATCTCCCGCCTCAAGCACCAAAATATCTCCGGGAACGACGTTCTGGGAGGATATTTCCTTTATATGCCCTTCCCTGAGCACCTTAGCATGGGGCACGGACATTTTTTTCAGTTCCTCAATAGCCCTCTCCGCCTTGTTTTCCTGTATAACTCCCAGCAGGGCGTTCAGCACGACTATCATAATAATAATCAGTGAGTCAGTGAAATCCGCCTCTCCCTTAAGATACGACACCCCGAACGAGGCGGCAGAGGCCGCAAGCAGTATAATTATCATAACATCGTTGAGCTGTTCAAAAAATTTTCTTATAAAGCCTTTATGCCTAATCTCACCGCCAATTGTATTTTCGCCGTTTTCCTCCAGTCTCTTTTCCGCCTCAATCTCATCTAATCCCCTGTTCACGTTAGTCTGAAGCAGAAGTTCGGTTTCGTCGGGCGTTTTACTGTGCCAGTTCATCAATCAACTCTCCTTTCGTACTTTGGGACAATCCCTTTAAATAATCTATTCACCGGGCGTACTTATAATTACATAAAAATAAAAGCCGCATAGGCATATACAGGAAAGGCAAAGCATGATAAAATTTTCCGTAAGAATTTTATTAAAGGAGTGAATGTGTTATGAAAACAGACGAATATTTTATGGAAAAGGCCATTGAATTGTCAAAGGCCGCTGTAGAGCACGGAAATGAGCCCTTCGGCGCAGTACTTGTAAAGGACGGTGAAATAGTTTATACAAATGAAAATCAGATTTATACCGCAACAGACCCAACTTTCCATGCCGAAGCCGGTCTGATACGCAGGTTCTGCGCCGATACGCATATCACCGACCTAAGCACTTACACCCTGTATTCCAGCTGCGAACCATGCTTTATGTGCTGCGGGGCTATTGTTTGGGCCAAGCTTGGCAGGCTAGTGTACGGCGCAAGCGATATAGATTTATGCAAAATTCTCGGTGAGAACGGAAACGAGTGCTGTAAAACGGTATTTGAAAGCTCCCCCTTTAAGCCTGAGGTTACAGGCGGAATGCTTAGGGAGGAAAGCCTTAAGGTTTTGTCTGAATATTTCAGCAATAATAAAAAGGGATAAAATATTTAACCCTAAATTTTATCCCTTTTGTCAAACGCCCCTATAAGGCTTTTGTCATCATATTCTATTTCATCCATTTGGGCGCCGGGAGATGAAAGCGCTAGGTACAAAACCTCCCCGGCACCAGCCGCGTAAAGCGTTTTGGCGCACTCATAAATTGTGCTTCCCGTTGTATAAATATCGTCTATT
>CAUHBX010000103.1 GCA_959604475.1 uncultured Eubacteriales bacterium | reverse complement strand
AGCTCAAGACTTAAAGCAGTAAACGTTTGCGCTTGCTAAGCATATTGAGTAAAAAAATCCAAGGCATATGCCTTGGATTTTTTTGCTTTAGATTAAAGTGTACCTATGCACTCCCTCTGAGTCTATATCGCATTTAACCATACCTCTTGTCATCAGGTAATCAAGATGAGCAATTGTCTCTCCTACGGCAAACCATCTCTGGCTCACAGGGAACTCCTCCCAGTTTCTGCCCCTCATCTGCCATTTCATATAGGCGGCTATTTCATAAGCTGTCGAACCGGGTATCATTTTAACTACTTTTTCAGTATCCTTAAGCCTTTCCTCATGGTGAAGCAAAAGCTGGTCTATTCTGTCATAAACGTCTATTCCCTTTGTATTTCTATGCGCAGGAAGAGCTGTAACCATTTTATATTCTCTTATTTTTTTCAGACTGTCCATGTAGCTGCTTAATGAGTCCTTTACCCCAAACCAGGCGGTAATATTAGGTGTGATATCAAAAAGCACGTGGTCCCCCAGAAACATAAGATTTGCCTTCTCATAATACAAACACGTATTTCCCGGAGTATGTCCAGGTACATATATGCATTTGAACTCGTAGTCTCCGACGTTAAATTTGTCCCCGTCTTCCAGCTTAACAGCGTCAAAAGGGCCTGCCACCTGGAATGCCCTGGCCGGGTTTTTAGTGTGAAGCTCAATTATTTTGTCCTGTGGAAATCCATGTGAGAGAAAAGCCTTGTCGGTGTCCTCCCAATGGGTGCCTGTAACTGAAGTCATAAGATAGTCGTAATCGACCCTGCCCATATATATTGTCGCACCCTTGGGCATTATGCTTGCCGCAAGTCCTACATGGTCGCTGTGAAGATGTGTAAGATATAAATCTGAATTATTTATATCTATCTCAAGTTCAGCAAGTCCTGTGCGGATTGCCTCTTCACATTCAGGGCGATTAAAGCCTGTGTCTATAATGAGATTTCTTTTATCTGATTTTATCACAAAGCAGTTAAGATTTTGAAGCGGATTATCCGGAAGCGGAACAAATACTTTATACACATCCGGATTAGAATGAACTTTTTCGTACATGGCTGTCCTCCTAATAAAACATCTGTAACCGATGTTTTGGTATATTTAATTAATTGTAACTGATTTACTTTCCATTTGCAAGACAACCATAGTTCCTTTATTTTCAGCTCTACTTGATTATAATTTCATTATCCCTTAGAATAAATTAACGGCAGAATTTAATTATTGTGGGGAGTGTGTTTTATGTGGCTTGTTATGGCCTTTATATCTGCTCTGTTTGCGGGACTAACATCAATTCTTGCTAAATGCGGAATAAAAGAAACTGATTCAGATGTTGCTACGGCCGTTAGGACTGTAGTCGTACTTATTTTTTCTTGGATTATGGTATTTATTACTGGCTCCTTTAGAACCTCCGTCATGGTAAACGCTAAGTCGCTGATATTTTTGATATTGTCAGGTATAGCAACTGGAGCTTCCTGGATATGCTATTTCAAGGCACTTTCCACCGGCGACATCAATAAAGTTGTTCCTATTGATAAATCCAGCACAATTCTTACTGTTATATTCGCCGTAATATTATTCAAAGAAACAAGTAGCCTGTATGCCAAAATAACCGGGACAGTTTTTATAGCCTCAGGTACACTATTAATGATAGAGAAGAAAGACACTCAGAGCCAAAATGTCAAAAACAGCTGGCTGATATACGCTTTATTGTCTGCCGTTTTTTCCGCGCTTACATCAATACTTGCCAAAATAGGAATAACCGGTATTGACTCAAACTTAGCGACAGCAATACGTACCTCTGTTGTCCTTATAATGGCTTGGCTTATAGTTATATGTAAAGGCAAAGCACAATTGGCAAAATCTATAAATCATAAGGAGCTAAAATTTATACTGATGTCCGGGATTGCAACCGGCGCCTCATGGCTGTGCTATTATTATGCCATACAAAACGGAATAGTAAGCGTAGTAGTTCCAATAGATAAGCTGAGCATGATAGTGTCAATAGTCTTTTCATACTTTGTATTTAATGAAAGACTGTCTAAAAAAGCTTTCTTTGGATTAATCATAATAACAACAGGAACACTCCTGATGGCTGTATTCCGTTAGTATGTTTATAAATTAAGGAGCTGTTTATATGAATGAAAAAACGATTTATTTGGCAGGAGGCTGCTTCTGGGGACTTCAAAAATACATGGACTCGTATATCGACGGGATAATAAAAACCGAGGCAGGCTACGCCAATGGCTGGACAGAAAATGTTAAATACAGCGACCTTCACCAATTTAAAACAGGCTACTGTGAAGCCGTTAAAATAATATATAACGCTGACATAATCAGCCTGGCAGACCTGCTTAACGAATATTACTACACAGTTGACCCAACTACATTAAACCGGCAGGGAGCCGACAGAGGAAGCCAGTACCGCACAGGAATTTTCTATACCGATGAAAGCGAGCGCGAAATAATTATTAATTCCCTCAAAGAGCTTCAAAAAAGGTACAGCGAACCCATCGTAATTGAGTGTAAGCCTCTAACAAAATATGTTAAGGCAGAAGATTATCATCAAAAATACCTTGAAAAAAATCCTAACGGCTACTGTCATATAAATTTTAAAAGTATAGAAAAACAAAAGGCAGCCGTTGTAGACCCTTCGATGTATACAAGGAAGACCAGACAGGAGCTTAAAGAAGTTCTCACTCCCCTCCAGTATTGCGTAACACAGGAAAACTCAACCGAGGAGCCCTTTAAAAATGAATATTGGAATAAATTTGACAGTGGAATATATGTTGATATTACTACCGGAGAACCCCTTTTCAGTTCAAGCGACAAGTATGATGCCGGAACAGGGTTTGCTACATTTACTAAACCAATTGACCCAAACGCTGTTATAGAGGCGCCGGACGTACTCGATGAAAATTTAACGCTTGAGGCTTCAAGCCGTATTGGGAAAGCTCATCTCGGTCACATTTATACTGATGGGCCAAAGGGTCAGAAAAGATATAGTATTAACAGCGCCGCCCTTCGTTTTATTCCGTCAGAAAACATTGAAAAAGAAGGTTATTCTTATCTGTCTGATTATTTAAATTTGCCTTGACAGAATTTTATATTCATATATAATAAAATAGTTAATTATTTTAACTATTTTATTATAAAGGAGAAACTAATGGAAAATAAGTCAAAAAGCATTTGGAAAAAGGCAGCATTGGCAGTTCTGGCCATATTTATAGTTGCTCTTATAGTCATTTGGTCACTATTTGGAAATCTTATAAAAACATTAAACAGCATTGAACGTGTCGGAGATACTCAGCTGTTCACCATGGATTTTAAAGGCGACTACGGATTTGATGAATTTCTTGAAACGGGCGCTTCAACTGATAATGAGCTTGTAAGCTTTATTGTTGGACAGCTGCTCCATGGAATTCCTTTGAATTTTAATTTGCCAGACCTCGGCTGCAGTACTTTTGCCGCAGAAACACCGGACGGTGAAAGAATTTTCGGCAGAAACTTTGATATGTACTACTCCCCAGCTTTATTTGTAAGAACCGCGCCTGATAACGGCTATAAATCAATCAGTATGGTTAATCTTGCATATATAGGCTATTCTGAGGATAATCTTCCACTTGATATGAAGTCCTCATTTCTAACACTGGCTGCTCCCTACACGCCCCTTGACGGAATAAATGAGAAGGGCCTGGCAGCAGGCGTACTTCAGATAGATACAGAGCCGACAAACCAGCAGACGGATAAGATTGATATAACAACTACCTCAGCAATAAGAATGATACTTGATAAATGCGCTACTGTTGACGAGGCTGTAGAAATGCTTAAAAATTATGATATGCACGCTTCCGCAAACAGCTGTTACCATTTTCAGATTTCAGATGCCTCCGGAAAGAGCGTTGTCGTAGAATACATAGATAACCAGATGAATGTATTAGATGAAAGTGTTGCTACAAACTTCCTCCTTACTCCAGGAGATTATAATTTTGGGGGAGGTCAGGACAGATATGACATAATTGTCAGAATGCTTGCTGAAACAGACGGCGTTATAACCGAGGAAGGGGCAATGCACATATTAGAAGCTGCTAAGCAGGAGCCTAAGCCTGAAAAACGAAGCTCAACACAGTGGAGCTGTGTATATAACCTTACCCAACAGACCGTTGATATTTCTGTCGGTATGGATTATGATAATATATACGAATTTTCATTAAATTAAAAATAACCCGCATTTACTGCAAAAGTAAATGCGGGATTTTAATTTTGACCAGATACTGCTTCAATCTGCCTAAATGCAGAGATGTATTTATCCAGATATATTTTAGTTACGACTGCATTTACCGCATTTGTCAGCAAATCCTTAGCGTCAGATGTTGTTTCACCGAGCTTGGCATAAGTTTCAGTCGTGCCAAAGGCAAAATATAGCGTATTCTCGAACTCATCACAAAAATAGTTGTAGGCCGTTTTAATGTCGTAGCTTTTTTCCTGAACTCCAAACATTACCCTTATATCGTCCAATGCCACAACCTGCTTTACAACTGCAACAAAAATTAGGCATGCTATATGTTCAGCAAAATACTGCTTCTTTTCAGGCGCCTTTACAATCCTATGCTTTACATAGTTGCTTATCATTGAAGCTGTTATCTCCGGCTCCCCAAGCGGTTCAAGAAAGAAATTTATAAATTTGACGGTCTGCTCCAAATAAAGACCGACATTGGTTATCTCCTCAAAGCGCGGCAGTCGGAAACCCTCTATTGAATTTTTCATATTTTCCTTCATTTCGTTCTTCATGTTTACAATTTTATCATTTGTTTTATATACCGTCAATAAGATATAGTAAAACATATAATAAGTTTTTTATTAACCGTTGACGTAGTAATAATAAAGCTATATAATAAAAGCAAATATCGGTTTTTCAAAAACTCGTCATATGATTGCAAATACCGCAGAAAGGTGAAATATATGAAAAAAGTATTTATTGTTGCAGAAACAGGCGCAGATATTCCGTCAAAATATGTTTCTGAATACGGGCTTTGCATAGTTCCAATGCATGTGTCCATTGACGGAAAAAGCCTCAATGACGGAGCGTTTCCGGTGAGTGAGGTCTTTGACTCCTATAAAAGGACAAAGAAGCTTCCCACAACCAGCGC
>CAUHBX010000102.1 GCA_959604475.1 uncultured Eubacteriales bacterium | reverse complement strand
GTATTCACCTATTACTTTTATAGCAGTTCCTTTCGGTAATATTTCCACTGCCCCGGAATCCTCACTGGCTCCATAATACGCAGTTGTTTCATTGATTATATATTTTTCAGTTTCTATATATTCAAAATCAATATTTGGATCATTTCTTGTAATATACCATGTTGGTATATATCCTTCTATACTGATTTTTGTAAAATGCTCAACTCCGCCGTCAAGTATGGTTATACCGCTTTCACTGATATTACTACCATATGGGTTTAAATTCGCTACTGGCCCCATAGCCGAAAACCATCCCGTATCTACACCTCCAAACCATGCAGATCTATGTTCGGAGCTTCTTTTAAAAAGTATGTAGGCTTTTCTTCATTGGCTATGCTTACTGCCTTATAGTTCAAGCAATATTGTATAACATTAAAACTGACGCTGACAGCCAGTGCCGTGCTGATAATTATATTTGATTTTTTCATATTATCCTCCATTCATATAATTTCACTTTTTAACTTTTTCCTCCCGTTATATAAACACTTAATAAACAACTGAAATAGCACTGTGTTGGTATGTTAAATTATTCATCTTTCTTCAACATTAAAAAAATAAAAGGTATACTTAGAATTCCTTCTAGTACACCTTAGTTTTTACTTTACATCCTTCCATTATCTTCAAAGTAAATGAATTGTTACAAGGCTGTGCTAGCAGCCATCCCCTGCTCGAAAATTTGAGGAAGCCCTCAACAACCATATATACCAGGTTTTAGTCGGGACAAAAACCTATTATATCACAAAGTATATATTTCAATAACTTATTGCGTATAATTTCTCTTATTCTACATCCCACACCAAGGTAAGTCTGTTATCCTTCGGAGGGTAGATAGTCCCAGCCTGTCTGACGGCAGAAGTGACCAAATCAATATTACTGCCCAGCTCGCTATGGACGTTCAAGGTGGAGGAAATATAAGATTGGTCAATTGAAGTAGCCCAGGCAGCGACAGTATAGACCCTGTCGTCTTCAATCTCTCTGCCGTCCATCAATGTCAGCTTTACGACATTTTCGTTCCTGTCTCGCCATGGAGCATATTCTAAAGATAGTCCGGAAAAAGCATACATGGCATTGATTTCTTCGCCGTTAATGACGGGGTGTTCCATAAGTTTTTTCAAATCGGCTCCCGTAATCTCATAGGATGTCAAGTAATCCTCGGCACCCAGCCCGCGTAGGTAAAAACAATATGACATGGTTACGTCGCCCTCATAAAATTTAGCTAAATTCCCTTTGTAATATGTTCCGTGTGGGATGAGGGCAATTTCCGCCCCGGTTGCTGAGCGCATGGCATCGGCAATAAAACAGCTGGTCTCCAAAATGGTAAAGTCCTCAGCAGCGGTTCCGGCAGGTTCCTCCGCATTCCGAGCCGCTGAAATGTTTTCAACCATAGTGTCCGTTTCGGCAAGAGCCTGCTCCAAGGTCAGCTTGCCATCCAAATACGCCTTTAGTGTTTGGTTGTGAAAATCGTTTCCAATTCTGTCCGCATAAAAAATATGCCCGTTTTCAATACATGTCTGTATGTCCCAATATTCTTCCCTCAGATTTGCCTGAGCATATTTTACGCTGCTCAGCCCCGAAAAGACATCAAGCAGGGCTGTTTGTCCCTCGTTGGTACTGAGAAATGCAAAAATGTCCAGCAGTATCTGCTTTTTCACAGGGTCCTCCATGGACGCTTTTGACAGTGCCATGCAGCGCCCCGGCATCATCTGCATCCAACGCTCTCCGGGCGTTTCGGAGGGGTAGCCAAAAAATCCTATCTCACATTCCGGCTGCTCGTCCTCATACAGAGAAAACATAGTCAACTGTTCCGGCAGCATAGCGATCTCGCCCGCATACAGGGCGTGGCGGTTTTTCGTCAAACTGGAGGAGAAATCGCCCTCCACCACTATACCTTGGTCATACAGCTTTTTCAGCGCCTCAAAATACGGCTCCAGCAAGCCCTTGCAGGAGGCTTGGCCGCTGCAAAAAAGTTCGTACTGCTCACGCTTTTCCACGGTGGAAAAAATAGTTCGGTTGCTGAGTCCGAGACCGACCCCATCCGGTGAATACTTAAAACAGGGTACGAAAGGACGGATGCCCTCTGCGGCAATTTCGTCACACAGTTTATAAAATTCATCAATAGTTTCAGGAATTTCCCAGTCGTGCTCTTCAAACAGGGTTTTGTTGTAAAAGATACCATTTACAGAATTGTTTATTGGGAGTTGATGCAGCCTTCCATTTACGCTTAAGTCATTCAGCACAGATTGATAGTAACAGGAGGTAAAATCCTCCGCCGATAAGTCATAAAAAACGTCACAGCTTACACCTGCATCCTTAATATAGCCTGTAAAGATGATATCCTCCAAATCCTTCTGCACACCAGGATGCTTTGCGTGTTCTTCCACATCAAGAATGCTGACTTGATTCAGGATAACGACATCCACGTTGGGAAATTCGGCCTCGATAGCAAGCTCCAGCGGCTTTGCATTGCAGGGAGCATATGCACCGATGGTAATGATGGTTTTCTCCAAATCCACCGGCTCATAGGTTAAAATCTCGTTGTCCGCGCAGAACCGTGCCTTCACCTCTGATTTGATTGGTGCATTTCCGCATCCAGCCGCCCCAAACAACACAGCGCCCGCCAATACAAAACTCAAAAGCTTTTGTATTCTCATCCGTCAATCCCCCTTTAACGTAAAAATTTCATAAATATTTTCTTGATTGCATTGATATCCACCGGCTTGCTGATATGGTCCTGCATGCCGTAGGCAAGAGATTTTTCCACATCTTCCTCAAAAGCGTTTGCTGATAAGGCGACGATGGGTATGCTCTGGGCATCCATGTGGGCCGATTTACGAATGGCTGCGGCGGCATCCAGGCCATTCATTACCGGCATTTGGATGTCCATTAAAATAATGGAATAATACCCCGTGGAAGAGCATTGAAAACGTTCCACGGCTTCCACGCCGTTGACCGCGACGTCGACTGTAAAGCCAAGTCCAGACAAGAGCTCTGAAACAATATCGCGGTTGATTTCATTATCCTCAGCTAACAGGATTCTTTTTCCAAGTATATGTGAGGGTAATTCATCTGTGCCTCTGTCTTTCGGACGTGTTTCACTCAGTTCGGTCCTCTCCAGAGGAAGCTCTATGACAAATCTGCTTCCTTTATTCAATTTGCTCTCTGCATGTATCGCACCGTTCATCAGGGTCACAAGACTGTGTACAATTGCCAATCCCAAACCGCTGCCCACATGGTTGGATGTAAGTGAGGATTGCTCCTGCTCAAATAAGCAGAACATCTGCTGCATAAATGCTTCGCTCATTCCAATTCCGGTGTCCTCGACTATAAAATAGACCTTGGAATCTTTGCTGCTTTCCATTTCTTCACGGTAGGCCAGTGTCACTATTCCCTTTTCCGGTGTAAATTTAATGGCATTGGAAATAAGGTTAATGAGACACTGTTTGATGCGGACGGCATCTCCTAAAAATCCTCTGTGAAAATCGCTCGGACAGTCCAGGCGTAAGGTCAGTTCTTTCTCACCTGAAGGATATGTCTCGAGCTGAACAACGGTCTCCAGCAGTTCCTTCATATCAAAAACCGAATGGGAAATATGCAGCTTTCCGCTTTCAATTCGGCTCATATCCAATACGTCATTGATAATGGAGATGAGGTATTCACCGGATTTTTTCGCTTTTTGAGCACAGTCCGCTACAATATCAGGTTTGTCCGCATTGTTCATCAGCAGGTCATTTAGTCCGATAACGGCGGTCAGCGGTGTGCGTATGTCATGGGAGACCTTATTCATAAAGTCACTCTTTAAGGTTGCTTTTGCCTGTTCCAGCTTAATTTTCTGCCCTTTTTTTACATAGTAATATAGCCAAGACAGGGCCAGGGCCACCATTGTTGAGAGGGTAAGCACAATCATAATGATTACATTCCTCATTCCGTCAAAGGTTGCCCGGGCCGTGATTGAAATGGGTACTGCAATAACGATGCTGTTGCCCCAGCTATCCGGAAAACTTTGTATCCTCCATGTTTCTCCACCTGTTTTTGCTATAAAGTTGACTTCCTGCTGCTCTTTCAGCCCTTGCTGCAGCGCACGGACCTTCTGCTCCTCTACATTCATTTCCTGCAAAATATGGAGCAGATTATATCCACCAAAATAATCGTTTGCAGTTGACTCAGTAGGACGCAGTTCAATCACCCCCAACTGATTCACTACATATGAAGCACCACGGTTCTCATATAAAGAGTTTTGGCAGCTTTGGATCCAGCTGCCTAACTATTTTTTCGGGAATGTCCCAATCATACTTGTTGCACAGAGAAATTCCATGGCATATAAAAGGATAGTAAAGAATTTCTGCTGTTTTTAAGATATCTGTCATAATCGGCATATTTGGCTCTTTCAAATTGTGCGGTGAATAGTCCCCTATGTCTTTTTGGTCAAAAACAACCACAGAAAGCTGTCGTTCCTTTGTCTCAATAAGCCCTGCATCAGACAGCATTGCCACTACGCGGCGTATCGTTTTGTTTGATACTTTGTACTCCTTACAAAGATCAGCATATGAGGGGAGTACAGTACCTTTTGGCATTAATCCGGCTTCTATTTTGTTTTTCAAAATTACAAATATTCGTTCATATTGAAAATTATCGTATTTCATATCATTTCTTCCTTATAAAACTTATCTTTTAGCCGACAAAAAATTATCCATTGCATCATCATAAATACAAAAACAATTCCTTCCTTTACGCTTTGCGGCATAAAGAGCCTGGTCTGCGCAATAAGATAGATCTTTATAACCAGTTGCGTGTATTGGAGTTAACGCAACACCCTTGCTCGCACAAATATGAAAGCCCTGATACATTCCTGCAATGGATTTAAAGATGCGTTCAGCAACGGAGTATATATCAGTCTTATATTCGACAAAAATCAAAAATTCATCTCCGCCGATTCTGGCAACTATATCGGAGTTTCTCACAGAATTCTGTACTCTTTTCGCCACCTCACGCAACACTTGGTCTCCAAACATATGCCCATATTGGTCATTTGCATTTTTAAAATAATCCAAGTCAATTATCATAAGCGCATATTTTTTATGTGAGGCTTGTCCTTTTACAAGTATTTCTTTTATCTTAGTGCAAGCAAAGTTTCTT
>CAUHBX010000101.1 GCA_959604475.1 uncultured Eubacteriales bacterium | reverse complement strand
GACTGCGAAAGCCTTGACGGTGTGAAGGTATTGATGAAGCCGGGCAAAAGTATTGACAGGTTACGGCGTTTTAAGCTGTGCGGGGTTGAAAACTGTACAATGGAAGACGAGAGAATATTTAACAGTGCGGACGAGGCAGGAGAGCCAGGATATTTTTCTTTGTTTATAGTGGATTAACATAATATTTGTTGACATATTTTGTTGCTAGTAATAGCATGTGCATATACGCATGCTTGGCTGTGAGTAGGTAGTAACTGGAAAGTAAGGTGAAGAAGTTGCCGAAAAAGAAAAAGGATATTGCAGGTAAAAGGATTTTTATTGATACCAACGTGTTTCTTGATATGTACCGTTCCAATATTCAAAGCGATATAAATACGCTGATGAAGTTCCTGTATGAAAATAAGAAATATTTAATTACAACGGAGCAGTCAATTAACGAATTTTCCCGCAATAGATATACAATATTAAATGAATCCTTGGAAAGTTTTAAAAAAGGAACGAATATAGATAAAGGCTCATCAACTTTTTTGCGCTCTTTGAAAGGCTACAAAAAGTATGAGGATTCGCTTAAAAAATTCAGGGAACAAAGGCAAGCCGTCATTGAGGAGATACAGGGAAAAATAGAATTTACGCAAAAGGACGATATATACTTTAAATTTAAGGGGCTTTGGAGCAGCAAAAATATTATTAAAGCTACAAACGAAATTATTGATGCCGCTAACCGGCGTAAGATATCGGGCAATCCTCCGACAAGCGACAAATATACCTGCGGAGACGAAATTATTTGGGAATCCCTTTTGGAGTATGAGGCTGTAAATAAAGAGGATTTAATTATTGTTTCAAAGGATAAGACATTTATTCAAAACAGGGAATTTTTGTCAGAGGAATATTTACAAAAGACCGGACGCCCGCTGTTTTTATGCCAAGATATTTTAGAGGCTTACAGTATTGCAGGAATAGAATTTTCATGCGATATAGAACAAGCCGAAGAAAACCTCAAATGGACGGATATTATTATTACTGCATTAAACAATCTGGGAGGAGTAGCCAGCTTAAGCAGCATATACAGCGAAACGAATGATATTTTGTACTATAACCTCTGTGAATCCAAGATGAACAACAGGGCAAAGGAGTCCACTATCAGGGGAGTTTTGCAGCGGTTCAGCAGTGATTTTCCAAACTCGTATAATGGCAAAAAGGACTTGTTCCATCAAGTCCGTGAAGGCATTTGGGCGTTAAGATAAAACCAAACTAAGCTATATAAAAGCCTGTACACAGCTTAATTTAAAGTCTGTGCACAGGCTTTATTTCTTACAAAAATATTAAGCCAAGTACTAATTTAATTTTAGTACTTGACAATACAAGGTACTGAATATAATATAATAATACGGAAGGGAGATAAACTATGAATGTTCAATTTAAAAAAGGCGTGCTGGAACTCATAGTTCTTGTCGCCGTCAGTAAAAAGGATATGTACGGCTACGAGCTGGTGGCCGAGGTCTCCAAGGTGGTCAACGTAAATGAGGGAACGATTTATCCTCTGCTAAAAAGGCTGACAAACGAAAAATATTTTGAAACATACCTGAGAGAATCTACCGAGGGGCCGCCGAGAAAGTATTATCATCTCACATCTTCGGGAACTATATATATGGAAGAACTACGTGAGGAATGGGACGGACTGCAGGAAGGCGTAAATAGTTTTTTAAAGGAGCACGGATATGAATAAGTCGGAATTTTTAAATGAACTGGAAAAAAGAATTCGGGTGCTGGAGAAAAATGAAATAAAGGACATACTTGCTGAATATTCGCAGCACATAGACATGAGAATGGGCAGCGGCCTCAGCGAGGCTGAAGCCATTAAGGATTTCGGAGATATGGACGATTTGGCTGCGGAAATACTTGAGGCCTATCATGTTAATCCTGAATATGAAAGAGAAGCGGAGCCCGCCGATACATCACCCGAGCTGGAAAAAAGGAAGGGCTGCGCGCCTGTAATAGGGCTTTTTGTACTTATCGGCAGAGGAATTAAGAAAATTTTTGCTGCCATCATCAGGGGGCTTAAATCAATCGGAGGACATATAAAAAGATTTTTTGCCGCAGCTGTGCTGTTTATAAAAAACCTTTTTAACCGTGAGAAAAAGCCCGAAATTACTGACGCCGAGGCACTGGAGGCGGCGGAAATCAGAGAACAGGATAAGAAAAGAAAAATCAAAGATAAAACGGCTAAAAAAGCTAAAATGGCTAAAACAGCCGGAAACGCAAAGGGAAGGTGTAAGAGAATGATAAGCGGATTTTTATTTGCCTGTTTGGCAGTATTTGTTGTGTTCTGCCTTGTGCCGATAACAATAGCCGGGCTGTTTTCAATATTTGGGGTTGGAATTTCAGTTGTGCTGTTAATTCAGGGCTACCCGATAGCCGGAATACTCATTGTTTGTATCGGCCTTTCGGTGATGGGAGTATCTCTCTGGCTGTTATTGGCATCGCTTCTTATTAGGAAGAAAAAAGAGGAAAAGGAGCCTGTAATTGATGAGGCCTGCGTTGAGGATGCTGAAGAAATTAATGAATACATCATTGAAGAAACGGTAAAGGAGGACGATGAGCAATGAACAGAAAGGCTCTTGGGATAGCGTTTATATCAGGCGTGCTTTTATGCGGCCTTGGCGGCGGCGTGGCCTTTGGCCAGTACACCAAGCTTGAGTATGCCGGAGAAAGGAAAATAGGCGCGGAAAACCTTGTAACAGATACGATTGAGTCCCAAATTGAGGGCGACGGGAAAATTTACGTGGATGCGTATTCTGCATGGGAAGGAAGAAAGCTTGTGACTGACGATAGTATTCCTTTGGATAAAATCGTATTTGACGTGACCTATAATTCCGAAAGGGTTTCCATGAATATCGAAAAAAGCATAAGGGACCCCGAACCGGACAGCTATGTAAAGGTTGTGAATGAGGACGGTGAGGTCATTGATTACGAGGAATATTACGAAGAAGGAAGAAATACGGAAAAGGGAGAAATATTCCACGTAGGAAGATACAAAAGCTACGATGATGTAAGAGATTTTTTCGAGGTGAAGGATACCTTACTTTCGGATTTGAAAAAGGGAAAGGTAGGCTCCTACAGAGTGATATATATAGAAAGCGTTACTGTTAAGGTTAATCCGGCAAACGCCGACAGAGTACAGATATATTATTAATAAAAAGGCTCCGGGCTGAATGCCCGGAGCTCTTTAATTTCAAAATGAGGCGGTATATGGCCTAATTGACTTTTTTTTACTGAAAGTATATGATAGGACAATAGAAATACGGAGGATAAAAAAGATAGGGGAGGTAAAAATGAGGACTCTTAAGGAAATCCAAGAGCTTGTAGAGTGCGGCTTAGGAGAGGCTGCGTGCGACTGGAAGCTGGAAAATGTAATGCTTGTGGACGTATTTTCAGACGAAATATTTAAAACAGACATATATATTAAGGGAAAAAGGATAGTATCAATTGACCCGGAGGCCAGGCTTAAGGCGATTAACGTTAAAAACTGTGAGGGCAGATATGCGGTGCCGGGATTTATTGACGCCCATATGCACTTTGAATCGACCATGCTTTCGCCGGAGGCGCTGGCCTCGGTTGTTGTTCCCTGCGGCACAACAACGCTTTTGGCCGACCTGATGGAAATAGCCAATGTCGCCGGAGAGGCGGGACTTAGGGAAATGCTGAAATCAATAGAGACGCTGCCCTACAGAATGCTGATTGAGGTGTCGTCTAGAGTGCCGACCGCGCCGGGACTTGAAACGACGGGGGCTGTGCTTGACGCCAAGGAGGTAGACGGGCTTCTTGAATGGGACAAAAGCATAAGCCTGGGCGAGATGGATTCGTCAAAAATACTTATTACACGTGAACAACAGTATATTGAAAAGATACTTTCCGCCCTTAAAAGGGGAAAGGTTGTAAACGGCCACGCCATAGGCAGGCTCGGAGAGGAGCTTAATGTATACGCGGCCTCGGGTATATCCGACGACCACGAGTGCGTTACTGTACAGGAAATGAGGGAACGCCTTAGGGTAGGAATAAAGGTATTCATAAGGGAAGGCAGTACTGAAAGGAACGCAGAGGCCCTTGTAAAGGGTATTGTTGAAAATAATCTGCCGGTTGACAACATAATGTTCTGCACTGATGATAAGCATATCGACGATATAAAAAACGAGGGGCATATAAATTATAATGTAAACGAGGCCATAAGCCTCGGGCTTAAGCCGATGAAGGCCATAAAGATGGCTACTATCCATACGGCCAAGCATTTCAGGGCAGAGGAGGAAATCGGAAGCATTACTCCCGGAAGGCTTGCGGATATTATTTTGTGCGGCTCGCTGGAAAAAATAATTCCCGATGAGGTATGGTTTGAGGGAAGGCCAGTGGCAAACGGCGGAACCCTCTGCGAAAAGATTGAGATGAGAAAATATCCAGACTGGATAAAGGATACCGTGCGGCTGAAAAAGACGATAACACCTGAAAGCTTCACTGTTTATGACGGAGGCAAGGCTAAGGACGGCTGTGTGAGCGCAAGGGTAATAGAGCTTATAGACGGGCAGATAGTAAATAAAGAAATCATCGAATCCCTGCCGTCAAAGGACGGAAAGGTATTATGCGATATAGGAAAGGACTGCCTTAAGCTTGCCGTTGTTGAGAGATACGGTAAGACAGGCGGCGTTGGAGTCGGCTTTGTTAAGGGCTTTAAGCTGAAAAGGGGAGCTATGGCCTATTCCATGTCCCATGACCATCACAATATTGTGGTTGTGGGTACAAACGACGAGGATATGTCGGCCGCAGCGAACCATATAGCAAAAATTAAGGGCGGCCTGTGTACTGTAGACAACGGTATGGTTACTGCTTCCATGCCTTTGCCAATCGGAGGGCTGATGAGCGAGAAATCCTCGGAGGAGGTCGAAAAGGAGCTAGAGATTATGAACATGAGCGCTAAGGACATAGGGTGTGAAATGGCATCTCCGTTTATGGCGCTGAGCTTTATTTCACTGCCGACGGTACCGGAGCTTGGGCTTACGGACAAGGGGCTGGTTGATGTGCTTAACCACAGGCTGACACCTGTAGTCCTGTGATATTTGCCGCAATAAAAAAAGCCGGATTTATCCGGCTTAAAAATCGTATGGAGATGTGGACACAATCAGCATTTTAACAGGTGAGTCCGTA
>CAUHBX010000100.1 GCA_959604475.1 uncultured Eubacteriales bacterium | reverse complement strand
TTTACATATCTGGACAGAGGCGAGGAACTGTTTAAGATGGTAAATGTGAAAATAGCGGACACTCTTGAGGAATATGTCCATACGGCGGCAATGGCGGCAAAGGAGCAAAGGGATTATTTTACAGGCCTTCCTGGAAATGATGTTTTTATTTTTTCGCCGCTGCCGTGGGTGTCCTATACCCATATTTCCCATACCAATTCGGGAAAGCACGACAATGCTGTACCAATGTTTGACTGGGGAAAATATTTTGAGAGGGACAGAAATTTAATCCTTCCGTTTTCGGTTCAGGCCCACCATTCATTTGTAGACGGAATACATATAGGGATGCTGGCGGGAAAACTGCAGGAATATCTAAACAAATAAAAAATGGACTGCCTCAAAGGCAGTCCTATTTATATTTTAAAGAGTTTAAATTTGTAACTATACAATTTGAAGTTTTGTATCCAAGCCTTGGCTGCACAATTTGTGTGGAATAAGGTTTATTCTAGCCGTCCTGCGGCATACCTATCTACATTCTGTAACGCCCCTAATCCAAGCCTTGGCTGCACAATTTGTGTGAAATAAGGTTTATTCTAGCCGTCCTGCGGATTTCAAATCTCACTTAATCTAAACGTCCTGCGGCATCCCAACCTTACTTTTTTTAACGCACCTACTCAATGATTAGTTTTTCACTTTGTAGAGGCTAAGGTTTGTAACGCGCCTACCAAATTACTCTTTTACTACTTTGTAGAGGCTAAGGTTTACTCGAGCCGCCCTGCGGCGTACCTATCTACATTCTGTAACGCACCTACTCAATTTAGTAGTAAACGAAAATGTAGGGGTTAGGGTTTACTTTTTTATTGTTATCGGCTTAGGGCCGTCATCGGTCTCGTTTTTTGGTTCTGTGGCAAGCGTCAGCATAATATCCCCATAAAGGTCGGCAACATTGTTTTTCCAGTTGCGGCATATTGTCCTGGCCTGGTCCTTCGTAGCTACGTTAATGCTTATTTCCATAAGCGACGTTGTTCCGTCGCTGTCGTATACTCCGCATTTTACTGTATATTCATTGTTCATTTCCTGAAAGTAGTTGGCCGTCACAGCGTATTCTGCTCTTATCCTTTTGGAATTTTCCTTAGCGTATGTATTTATTACAGTTTTGGCGTAGTTGGATATGTGCTTAATAAAATAATTCAGGGTATCTTCTCCGTCAGCCGTTATCGTATAGCGGGTGCTGTTGTTTTCGGTAATCATCTCAAGAAGTCCGCTGTCAACAAGCTCTGAAAGGTACTGCTGAATACTGAAATAGTCCATAAGGTTTTTCTCAAGGGCAAACTGGCATATTTCACTGTTTGAGAGAGGAATCTCTATTTTTTCGATTAAATACAATATAATGAGCTTGTTTTCTGCCAAAGCCCTTGTATTGTCGTACATATTGACCACCGCCGATGAAATTTTAGACTAGATTTATATTATAAACTATTGTTATTAATTATACAATTATCTATTTCAACAATTTTCCCTGATAACTTTCATGCATTTTCATTTTTTTGTGTATCTCATTTAAAACACCGCGTTTGTCCATACTCCACGTTGGCTGTACCAGCTCGCTGCGGTTTCCGTCGCCTGTCAGCCTGTGAATTATGATGTTGGGCGGCATATGCTCTATCATATCAATAACCGTGTCTGTGTACTCGTCCCTTGTCATAATGTGGAAAGGATTATTGAGGTACATCTCATGCAGCTTTGTGCCCCTGATAATATGAAGCAGCTGCAGTTTTATACCGTCAGTCCCGGCTTCGCAGGCAAACTTAACAGATTTTCTCATATCGTCCCTTGTTTCACCGGGCAGGCCAAGTATTATGTGGGTAACAGTCTCTATATTCCTGTCCTTAAGCTTTTTCATTGCTGAAATATATACGGAATTTACGTAGCCTCTGTTTATCAATCTGGCGGTTTCCTCATTGGAGGTCTGAAGGCCGAATTCAACCCAAAGGTAGGTCTCCTTATTAAGCCTGTCCAACAGCTCGACAACATCATCTCCCATGCAGTCAGGCCTTGTGGCTATTGCAAGCCCGTCTATACCTTCGCAGGAAAGCGCCTCGCGGTACTTTCTCTCCAGCTCCTCCACAGGCGCGTAGGTGTTGGTAAACGCCTGAAAATACGCTATATATTTAGCCTCAGGCCATTTGTCAGATAACCGTTCTCTGGACAGCTTAAGCTGTTGTGCAATTGAAAGCTCAGCAGGAGGCGCAAAATCGCCTGAACCGCTGCCGCTGCAGAATATACAGCCGCCGCTGCTGATATGTCCGTCCCTGTTCGGGCAGGTAAAGCCGGCGTTTACCGACAGCTTGACGGTTTTCGTGCCGAAGGTTTCCTTAAGATGGTCGCTTAATGAGTTATATGGTTTCATTTTAATACCTCCACTAATATAATAACCTGTTAAGGCACATTTGTAAAATCGAAATTTGTATAGTATAATTAGCCAAAGGCAGGTGATACGGATGGAAGAGGCTCTCATGCTCGAAGGAGCCGTTGAAGATGTGATTTTTTATAACGATGATAACGGTTATGCCGTTTTTGATTTTAAATCTGATGACGGAGACGAAATAATCTGCGTCGGCACCGTTCCCCAGATAAGAAAGGGCGATACCTTCAAGCTTACAGGCGGAATGGTTATTCACCCTACCTACGGTATGCAGTTTAAGGTAGAATATTATGAAAGAATGGTGCCGACTACTGCCGCAGCCATTGAGAAATATCTTTCCTCCGGCGCTGTAAAGGGCATAGGGCCTAAGACGGCTAAAAAAATAGTAGACAAGTTCGGTGCCGCCACATTTTATGTTATAGAAGAAAAATTTGACAGGCTGGTTGAGATAAAGGGAATAACCTATGACAAGGCCCTGGCCGTCCATAATTCCTTCTGCTCGCAAAGGGACGTTAGGAAGGTAATGCTGTACTTACAGGAATACGGAGTCTCTCCTGCCTACGCCATGAAAATATATAAGAAATACGGTTACAGGACCATAGACGTTATAAAGGAAAACCCATACAGAATGGCAGAGGACGTAGTGGGCATAGGCTTTAAAATCGCCGACAGGATAGCATATTCAATGGGTATACCGCAGGATTCTCCCTACAGGATAAAATCAGGGATTAAATATATACTTAACACCTCGCTTACCGACGGCAATGTCTTTATGCCGAGGGAAACGCTCATCAAGCAGGCCGGTGAGATACTTGATGTTGACGGGGATACGGCCAACAACTGCCTGCGTGAGCTTCAGATTGAGCATAAGGTCTTTAATGAGAAAATAGACGATATAGACGCAGTATATCTTATGCCAATGTACTACACTGAGATAGCCGCTGCAAAAAAACTGCTGGAGCTTTCCTTTTTCCATGATAACGCCGATATGGACAAGATTAATGAAAAAATCGACAGCGTTGAGGACAAAAGTGGAATATACCTTGCAAGCCAGCAGAGGGAGGCAGTAATTGAGGCTATGAAGGAGGGGGTTCTTGTAATAACGGGAGGCCCCGGTACAGGAAAAACAACTATAATTCATACTATAATACAGATATTTAAAAGCGGAGGGATGGAGGTCGTGCTTGCGGCACCTACCGGCAGGGCTGCTAAAAGGATGACGGACGCAACAGGCATTGAGGCAAAAACAATACACCGCATGCTGGGAATGGCCTATACCGACGAGGACAGCGGAAGGCAGAAGTTTGAAAAAAATGAGACGGAGCCGATAGATGCCGACGTGGTTATAATAGACGAGGTTTCAATGGTTGACATGCAGCTTTTCAATAGCCTGCTTAAGGCGGTTGAGCCTGGGACAAGGCTTATCCTTGTGGGGGACGCAAATCAGCTTCCGTCTGTAGCTGCCGGAAACGTCCTTAAGGATATAATAAAAAGCGGCAAAATTAAGGTGGTCTGCCTGACTGAAATTTTCAGGCAGGCAAGGGAAAGCGCCATTATTATGAACGCCCATAGAATAAACGGCGGGGCCGAGCCGGTAATGAACGGCAGCGGTACGGATTTCTTCTTCGTAAACGCCTCCTACTCTCCGGATATCCCCGCAAAAATAGTGGAGCTAATAACCAAAAGGCTTCCGTCCTTTACGGGTGTGGATTCGTTTTCGGATATGCAGGTCCTTACACCGATGCGTAAAGGCGATATAGGTGCGGCAGGGCTAAATAAAACCCTTCAGAGGGCGCTGAACCCTCCGTCCCAGAAAAAGAACGAGTATGAAACTCCGTCGGGTATACTTCGCGAGGGCGATAAGGTAATGCAGATTAAAAACAATTATAATATAGCATGGAAAATAGAAAATGAGGCCGGCCGCCCAATAGACGACGGCACGGGGATTTATAACGGCGATATGGGCATTATCAAATCCATTAATAAACAGGCCGAAACGGTGACTGTGGCTTTTGACGATATGAGGCAGGCGGTCTATGAGTTTTCTGCTCTGGACGAGCTGGAACTTGCCTATGCCGTTACAATACACAAGTCCCAGGGAAGCGAGTACCCGGTTGTCATTATTCCAATTCACAGCGGGCCGCCTATGCTGATGTCAAGGAACCTGCTTTATACGGCTGTGACAAGGGCCAAAAAATATGTAATAATTGTGGGGCTTAAAAGCTCAGTAAACCGAATGGTTGCCAACGACAGGGAAATAAGCAGGTATTCCGGCTTTGCCTACAGGCTGGAAAGCCTTTATGATTTTATGCTTGAAACGGGTGATAATAATGAAGGAGTATCTTTATAAGCTTATATTTCCCGAAAACTGCGTATTCTGCGGAAGGCCGACAAAGCTTCACAGTGCCGAACCGAGGCGATGTGAGAAGTGTGCTGAGAATATGCCTTACCTGAATAATTTGTCGGGCCTTAACCATGAGGAGCCTGAAATTATCAGGGGTGTCAGCGTGTTCAGGTACGATGCGGTTAAGGCTTCTGTATTCAGGTTTAAATATGACGGATACAGGTCTGACGGAGAAGCTTTGGCAGAATATATGGCCCGGTATGTTATTGATAACGCGCTTATGGATATACTGGAAGCGGATATTCTTGTTCCTGTACCTCTGTGGAAAAGGAAAGAGGAAAAAAGAGGCTTCAACCAGTCTGCTGTTATTGCCGGGACAGCGTCAAGACTTATGAATGTTCCCCATATTGACGGCCTTCTTGTAAGAACAAGGGAAACAGCTGCTCAAA
>CAUHBX010000099.1 GCA_959604475.1 uncultured Eubacteriales bacterium | reverse complement strand
AATACGTATGATTATATAACAAGACAACCTGTAAAAACAACATTTAATCAAAATAATTTATCTCAAAATATATATATCACTTTAAATAAATCTGAGATTATAGTTGATGATAAGTTATTATTAACACTATATAATACCTCAAATGAGACATATGGTTGTGGAGAAGATTTTCAAATAGAAATATATAAGGATGGACAATGGTTTTTAGTACCTATGACAATAGGAGGTATAGATGATGTTGGTTTAATTATTAGGGGGAATAGTTCAAATGAGCAGATTTTGTATCTAAAAAATTACTTTGATAACTTAGAATGTGGACACTATAGAATTATTAAAATTGTGTCGCAGCAATTTGATTCTGATAAATATTGTGCATACGAATTTGATATTAAATAAAACATAAATAACTGATGCTTTTTTATATTGTTATATATAGGTAACTAAACTTATCGGTAATCAACTAAATCCACTATCTATTTAATAAAGGAGGAATTTGTTATGAATCGTGATGCAGAACAAAAAGAATCAATAGAAATGAATAAAAATACTTTTAGGAATATACGTAGTGAAAGAGATATATGGTCTGTGTTATCAGACAATCTTACTCCAGATAGTTATGGGGGTATGTATATGAAAAATGCAAACTACATATTAAAGTTATAACTCCAAAAGTTCAGGATATTCTTGCTAAGGCCACTCTATATATTCCAGAAAAATTCGAGCAGTTCCAAGACAATATCATTTTAGAACATGATGCTATATATAGCTTTAGTCAATTGGAAACTGCTATGGATAACTTATGGAAAGACGAATCTTCCAGTGAGCTTGAGCTTATCGGCACAGCAATATGTCAAGAAATTAATGGAATAATAGTCGAAGCAACACAGTGGACAGAGAATAAAAAAGCTTTAGTGTCTAAAGTATCAGGAATAGACATGGCACATTTAAAATTTGAAAATGCAGAAAACATATTTGATATACAGACACAAATCCCTGAAGAAAATATGAGTGTTAAAGCATCATTGACAGATGCAATGCCCGGCAGTCTTATTGTTAACCAAGGCAACAATAGAAGATACTCTTTGGGTGCCGGAGTTTGGTATGAATATAGAGATAGGGACACTTGGGATGTCATTAAGAAATATGGCTGGATAACAGCTGGACATAATTGTAGCAAACATGATAAGTTTACAATGTCAACTTATGATATAGGAAAAGTATCCTATATTGTTACCGCCGAAACAGTAAAAGAGGATGATATTACTATTGATGCTGCGTTAATTGATGAGTCTTCTATTACTCAAGTTGATTATTCACTTGAAACCTATAATGGGAAAACGATTGTAGATACAGGTAAGCCAATAGAAGGTGAACCTGTAGAAGTCCTTGGTGGAATGTCCGCTCTTTTAAAAGGTAAAATAATTAGCACATCGGTTACTATTAATTGGACTGGAGACGCTCCTGGATTATATAAAAGAATGATTAAAACTAGCATAGTGTCTCAAGGCGGAGATAGTGGTGCTCCACTTTTAAGATTGAACAGTGATGATACTTACACCCTACTTGGAATTTTAAAAGGAAGAGAAGGCACAGGAAATTTATCAATATTCTCATCTTGGAAATATATAGCTGGCGGTGACTTTGTATGGATTGATGATGATCAGTTCGTGTATTTTAATGTAGATTTATATCCAGACGGCACCAAATAATTTAAATATCAAAATTCCCTATAACTAAATAGTTATAGGGAATTTTATGTTATTATCTATTAATTATATACAAATGAAGTTATGTATATGCACTTATAATAACAAAAATTTCAAGTGGATTTTCAGTTTTATAATATCCATTCTAAAATAAAGGACTTAATAGAGAGGAATACTTTTGTCATTTTTAACTATTAATGTATACAATACTATCACCTCAAAAATCCAACCGGATGAATTACATGCTCTGATTTAGGGTCTAAGTTTGACAACTCCTTATTTGTCAGCATTATTCCCCTTTGGACGCTGAAATGTCCATACCTTCTTCGTATATCGTCTATGGCCTCTTCAGCGGCTTCATGCTTTTGCATATCCTCAAATTCCTCCAAACATGACATCTGTCTGATACTTGCCCCTTCAAGTGAACACCCTCTTACACTTATACTTCTTATAGGTTCCTTTGGTTTGTTTAACATATAAAGTTCATAGGCTTTTTTAAATATTTCTTCTGAACTGCTTGTTGGGAATGTTAATTGTCCCTGACGTTCAAACGAGTATAAATTTTTGTCCCTTAAGCCTATCTGCACTGTTTTACAAAGGAAATTGTTATCCCTTAACCTTTCCGATACGCTTTCACTTAGTACATATAAAGTAATCCTTATATCACTATCCTTTGACACGTCATAAGGCAGAGTTGTACTGTTTCCTATGCTCTTTATTACCGGCTCCGCATTCATCTCCGATACTGCCGATACATCAAGCCTATTAGCGAACTGCCAAAGCATAATACCATTTATACCAAGTTCACTTTTTAACAGCTTTGTATCCGCCCTAGCCAAGTCCCCTATTGTGTATATACCATATTTGTTAAGCTTCCTTTTTGTTGCCCTCCCCACATATATTAAATCCACTGCCTTTAACGGACAGACTTTATATTTATATTTATCCCTTGAAATCACAGTTGTTGCGTCCTGCTTTTTCATGTCAGAGCCAAGCTTGGCAAATATCTTGTTACAGCTTACGCCTATAGAAGCGGTTACGCCTAATTCATCTTTTATTCTCCGCCTGATTTTATCGGCAACAGCCTTTCCGCTTCCGAAAAGCTTTACACTGCTGCTTATATCAAGCCAGCATTCATCAAGCCCAAAGCTTTCTATCTTTTCTGTATAGTCAGCGTATATCTCCCTTGCCATTCTTGAATACCGCAAGTATTTGTCATATGAAGGCGGTACTAAAACAATATCCGGGCAAGCTTCCTTTGCTTCCCAAACTGCATTACCCGTTTTAATCCCATAAGCCTTTGCGACATAGTTCTTTGCAAGCACTATTCCGTGACGTTTTTCAACGTCACCAACTACTGCAACAGGTTTATTCCTTATTTCGGGATTATATAAGCACTCTACTGAAGCGTAAAAATTATTTAAATCTGAATGCAGTATTACCCGCTCCAAACCGTTCACCCCCTTCAAAGAATATTCGTTTACTATAAGTCTTAAAGTTATGTCTTTTATTATATGTTCTCTGCCTCAACAAACCATTTAGGCTCGTCGTAATAAAGATATTTGTCCTTGCCGTGTATCCTGCACAGGTATCTTATACCCTGCCCTCCGGCTTTAAGGCTTGCCGCTCTTCGGCTGTCTAATACCTTGTCAATTTGATACACCCTGCCGTCCTCCCAGCGAAGGGCTTTAGGTATCATCTTCCCGTCCAAATCGAAAACAACCGATACCTCAACAAATACCTTTCTATATTTAGGCTCCATGCTTTCCACCTTCTTTAAAGAATATACGTTCTATATATAATCATAATAAGAACATTTATTCCATTCAAGAGGTAAATATTTCTATTTAATCTATAATGGTTTAGTGGCATACTAATATTGAGGTGATATAAAATGTGCGGAAGATATGAAATGTTTATAAGTCCTGAAAACAGGGAAATGAATAGAATAATAAAACTAATACGAGAAAAATATCCTAACTCGGAAAATATTAAAACAGGAGAAATATTTCCAACTAACGCAACCCCTGTTATAGCCTCTCTGAATGCTGAAATAGCTCCTGAATTATTTATATGGGGATTTCCAAATTTTCGGAACAAGGGTGTAATAATTAACGCCCGTTCGGAAACCGCCGCAGAAAAGCCGACGTTTAAAAGCAGCCTGCTTCAGCGCAGATGTGTAATACCCTCTACGGGTTTTTATGAATGGAAAAAGGATAGCACAAAGCAGAAATTCAGATTTAATATGCCTGATGAAGAAAATCTTTATATGGCTGGAATATGGAATGAATACAACGGGGAAAGAAGGTATGTAATACTTACAACAGCAGCAAATAAATCTATGGAGAGCATTCACAACAGAATGCCTATTGTCCTTGCAAAAAACAAAGTGGAGGATTGGATTTCAAGCTCTGATTCCGCACTTTCTATCCTCAAAGAAATACCCCCAGAGCTTATTGCCATAAAGGTTGGTAAGGACTGTAATTAATATGAAGCTGTATAACTCTTAAATTATGTGGATTAATAATAATAGTTCAAATGCAAATCATCTATTAAATGAAATGTTTGAAAACATTTTTCATTAGCTGATTTGTCAAAATGCTTTGCTTCTTAATAATAACCTTCAGCGGCAAAATATAGTACCAGCCGTTGTATTATCACAAATAAAGGTAAATAACAAAAAAGCGTACTCCGGCGAACGCCGGAATACACCTTTGTTTTATAATTAGTTAAATTGCCTTATCTAGTTTATTTATTTTACTGCCTTCTATTAATTTCGTTACATCCTCAATTGACATTCCAGAAGTTTCTACCAGTGTAGCTAAATCGCTAATTTGTTCATTTTTAAGCTGTTCCTCAAGTCTTGATATTTCTTTCTTTATTTCACCTAATTCATTCTGCAGCTTTTCCTTTTTTTCTAAAGCAGCATTAAGCTTTTCACGAGTTGTCCTAGTCTTTCCTCTTGCCATTTTTAATCCTCCTAAAAAGAAATCTTATATTCAAATGATATATAAATAATTTCCAAATGTCAAATATAAATTACAGTTTATACCATTTAAATATGACACATTTCGACTCATTGGAAATTACAGAATAACATCTAAATCTTTTCTGATATAAAATGAAGGAGGTTAAAATAATGGTTATCTGCTGCTTAAATCAATTCCCCATATTAATTCAATCCATCCTCTTATCCTATCGCTTTCTCCATCTTTAAATCCATGCCACTCGCAAACTTTGCGGAAAGCTATGTTCTCAGGCATGTCATTAATATAGTCATCCCTTGATATATCTGTTTCATTTAGCCCAAGGTCCTGACGAATAAATCTCATTATTGGTTCCGGATATCTGTTTTTCATCTTTTCTGCCTCTTTTCACAATTAGTATTATAATGAATTCAAAATAATTAACCTAAAAAAATATCATATCAAAATAACTTTTTTCATTATAACAGCCAAGAGGCTTTATCTCAACTATTTTTACCTGTTTATTTAGTCTATACATTCTCAGATTGATATT
>CAUHBX010000098.1 GCA_959604475.1 uncultured Eubacteriales bacterium | reverse complement strand
TGGGCTGAGCGAGTATTTTCTTTGGTTCGTGTTCCTTGGGATGTGTCCTTAAAGCTCTTAAGTGAAGCTGGGGTTCCAGATGATAAGGGCATAATAGGAGTATCGGTTAGAAACTGGAAAAATGATTCAGATTTTGTTTTAAAATTTGCTGCTATTTGTGATAGTATACATGAAAAATTTGATAAAAACATCGTATTTATAGTCATGCACAATCCTAATGATACAAATATAAGCAGACTGGTTATGGAGAAAATGAAAAACCCATCATATATACTTGAAAAAAGCTACTCACCTAAAGAAATAATGGGTATGATTGGTGAAATGGACCTTATACTTAGTATGAGACTCCATACGCTTATTTTTGCTACGAAACAGAGAATTCCTATAGTAGGATTTGTCTATGACCCTAAAATTAACAACTATTTAAACCTCCTTCATATGCCTAACGGAGGAAATGTTAACAACATTGATATAAACAAAACGCTTAATGAGGTCGGGGAAGTACTTAATAACAGAGAACGTTATGTTAAATACCTTAATGATTCTGCTCTTGAGCTAGAGGAAAAGGCAAGATTGAACGAAAAATATCTCGAAAGTCTATTATAATTTCATGCGGAGGTGAAAAGATGGGGAAAACGACTATACTTGGTGTTCCTTTTGATACTTATACGATGAATGAGGCTGCTGATTATGCTGTTAACCTTCTTGACAAAAACGGGCAGCATATAATATGTACACCTAACCCTGAAATAGTAATGGAAGCTCAGCAGGACAGAGAGCTTTTGGGTATACTTAAGGCTGCAGATATGGTTACACCCGACGGTGTTGGGGTTGTTTGGGCTTCAAAGTATACAAAAAACAGAATATCTGAACGTGTTTCAGGTTACGACCTTGTTATTAACATATTTGAAAGAATTAAAAATACTGACTATACAGTGTATTTCTTTGGAGGGGCCCCGGAAGTAGCTGATAAGGCTGCCGAGGTAATGAGGCAGAGATTTCAAGGGCTAAAAATTGTAGGAGTCCATAACGGCTATTTTGATAATAAGGAAGAAAGAAAAGTAATAGCCGAAATTATGGGGCTTCAGCCCTCTCTTCTTCTGGTTGGTCTTGGTTCACCTAAGCAGGAAAAATGGATTTATAATAATCTGCGCCTTACAGGAGCAAAGCTTGCTATTGGAATAGGAGGAAGCTTTGATGTAATGAGCGGCAATTTAAAAAGGGCACCAAAGATATTCTGTGAACTTGGTCTTGAATGGTTTTATAGGCTCATAACACAGCCCTCAAGATTTAAAAGGATGCTTAAGCTGCCGCAATTTGTACTTAAAGTTAGAAAAGAAATGCGATAACTGCCTATATGATATAAAAGCTCCGATTTGGTTATAATCACCTTGTCGGAGTTTTTATTGAGGTGAGTTATATGAACAGTGAAGTAAAAAACTATATTTATATAATCTTTGGCGTAATTCTAACAGCAATTGGAATAAACATGTTTTATGTGCCAAATGAATTAGTTTCCGGAGGAGTTTCAGGCATAGGAATAATTGTTATGTATTATACTGAAAAATACATGAATTTTCCGTTTCCAGTATCTCTGACAAATATAATACTTAACATTCCTTTATTCATATTGGCGTACAAAAGCTTTGGAGGAAAATATATAAAAAGGAGCGCTATAGCTACTGTATTATTTTCTGCTGCTTTACAGCTTACTACTTTGCTTCCGCAATATATAGGCGATTTAATGCTGGCTTCTATATTCGGCGGAATACTTATGGGAACAGGCGTAGGGTTTGTATTAAATGGCTCTGCCACTACCGGAGGAACGGAAACTGCAGCACATCTTCTGCATCATAAAAGTGACAAAATGTCTGTATCCAACTATATTTTTTTGATAGATGCAATTATTATCGCTGCTGGACTATTTGCGTTTGGCTCTGAAAAAGCAATGTTTGCAATAATATCGGTTTTTGTAGCTTCTAAATGTATAGATGCAATTTCCTCAGGTACGTCGCTTGATAAGGCTGCATTTATTATATCTGACTGGCATGAGGATATAGCTAAGGCCATTAAGTCTAATACAGGAAGAGAAATAACGGCGCTTAACAATTATAGTGGTGCTAAACTTGGTAAAAATAACTGTTCAAATACACTTATTTGTGTATTTTCACAAAAGGAAATTACACAAATAAAAGAAATAGTAAAATCCGTTGACAGCTTTGCATTTATTATTCTATTTGACATAAAGGAAGTCTATGGAGGCGGTTTTAAAAAGCTTTGATTTTGTAAAAAAAGAAGCTTAATTTGATTGTTTTTACATTAAATTCCATAAAACATCTTAATTTATCAAAGAAATTTTATGATTTTTATAAATAATTTTATTTATTCAAAAAAAATGTCATTTATTTTGAAATTTCTCTTTATTTTTTTGTTATTATGTTATAAAATATAAATCAGTCATAGTGAATTTTATGGGTGGCAGAATACACATTATATTTTCAACTGCTTAGTGTATATTGCTTTATGCAACTTTGAGAATAACGCATCTCTTTTTCCGCCGCTCAATCAGCAGTTCCTATAACTGCAAACGGTATATGGAATGGGGAAATTTCTATTAAATTTATTATTGGGGTGGACGTATGATATCAAATCAGATTTTACAAAGTACTATTGACGGACTTAAAAACATTACCCGCAAAGATTTGAGTGTAGTTGAAAAAGAGGGCAAGGTAATCGCTACAACCGAAGAAAATATGATTGGCAGACAGATTGATGCTATAGAAAACTTTGTCGGTTCTCAGGCAGACAGCCAGCTTATTCTTGGCTACCAGTATTTCAAAGTTTATGACAATGGTATTCCGGAATATGTTATTCAGGTAAAAGGAGAGGATGAGGACGGTTACAGAATAGGTAAAATAGCGGCTTTTCAGATACAAAGTCTTCTTGTTGCCTATAAAGAAAGATACGATAAGGATAACTTTATCAAAAATCTTCTTCTTGACAACCTCCTGCTTGTTGACATTTACAGCAGGGCAAAAAAGCTTCATATTGAAAACAATATAAGAAGAATTGTATACCTTATTGAAACTAATATTGATAAGGATATGAATATTGTCGAGATTGTAAGAAGCATATTCCCTGCAAAGACTAAGGACTTTGTTACTGCTGTTGATGAGCACAGCATAATCCTTGTCAAAGAGCTTCGTGAAAAGGAAACAATGGATGAGATTGAAAAAATCGCCAAAATGATTTCCGATACATTAAGTACTGAACTCAATGTCAAGGTATATATATCTATCGGAACAGTTGTCAGCGACCTGAAGGACGTATCGCGCTCGTATAAAGAAGCGAAAATGGCTCTTGAGGTCGGAAAAATATTTGAAAATGAAAAGCTTATCGTAAACTATGAAAAGCTTGGAATTGGCAGGCTTATATATCAGCTGCCTCTTTCACTTTGCAAAATGTTCATTAAGGAAGTTCTCCATGGACTTACTATGGACGACTTTGACGAGGAAACTCTCGCTACTGTCAATAAATTCTTTGAAAACAATCTTAACGTTTCTGAGACGTCAAGACAGCTGTACATACACAGAAACACTCTTGTATACAGACTTGACAAGCTTCAAAAAATGACAGGGCTGGACCTGCGCAATTTTGACGATGCCATTATATTCAAAATTACTCTCATGGTAAGCAAGTATATGATGTATATGGATAAAATGGTATACTGATACCTTGCTCTTTTGAATAAAGGCACGGGAAAGGACGATATTAGTTGATAAACATAGAACACGTTACTAAGGTATATCCCAACGGAACTATCGGCGTTGAGGATATAAACATTAACATTGAAAAGGGTGAGTTTGTTTTCCTTGTTGGCTCCAGCGGCTCCGGCAAGTCTACGATGATTAAACTGCTTCTTAAGGAGCTTGACCCAACAGAAGGAACTATTACAATTAACAGCGTTAAAACAGGGGAGCTTAAAAGAAGCCAAATACCGTATTTAAGAAGAAATGTTGGAGTTGTGTTTCAGGACTTTAGGCTTCTGCCTAACAAGACGGTTTTTGAAAACGTTGCTTTTGCCATGCAGGTTATAGAAGCCCCTACAAAGACTATAAGAAGAAATGTTCCTACAGTCTTAAGCCTTGTTGGATTAAGAGATAAGTCAAAGGTGTATCCAAGAGAGCTTTCAGGCGGCGAACAGCAAAGGACCGCATTAGCAAGGGCTATAGTTAATAATCCCCCTATACTTATCGCGGACGAGCCGACAGGAAATCTTGACCCTGCAACGGCTTGGGATATAATGACGCTGCTTGAGGAAATAAATAAGAGAGGCACTACCGTAGTAATCGCTACTCATGCCAAAGATATAGTTGACCAGATGCAGAAAAGGGTTATAACCCTAAGCGACGGCCATATAATTCGTGATAAAAAAGGTGGGTACAGCGATGAAATTTAGATCTATTAAGTACTTTTTTTCTGAAGCCTTTGGAGGCGTTATCAGAAACAGGCTTATGTCAGTGGCTTCGATTGGAACTGTCGCTGCTTGTATATTTATGATTGCTATATCATACTGTGCTCTTACAAATGTAGATTATATGCTGACACAGTTTGAGGATTCAATAGGAATAGCAGTTTTTTTGGAAAACGACTTGAATTCTGAAAAAATACTTGAAATAAATGATGAACTTAGCGCTTTAGACCATGTGGAAAGTGTAAGTTATACATCTCCTGAGGACGCCTTGAATGATTTAAAGGAATCATGGGATGCGGAGGAAATATTGTCAGGATTTGATGAATCAAATAATCCTTTGTCGAGTTCGTTTGAGGTTTCCCTAGATGATATTGCATATCAGGGTGAAGTTGTAAATAAAATAGAGCAGATTGACGGCGTAAGAAATATAAGAAGTTCCGAAAGCGAAACTCAGGTATTAGTAAAGATAAGCAATTTCCTAAGCGTTTTTGGAAGTGTTTTAATTATTGTTCTTGCTGCTATATCGGTAGTTATTATTACAAATACAATTAAACTTTCTGTATTTACAAGAAGAACCGAAATAAGTATTATGAAATATGTTGGAGCTACAGACTGGTTTATACGCTGGCCGTTTGTAATAGAAGGTATAATTATCGGAATAGTAGGAGCGGCAATACCTATTATTATAGCATGGCCGCTGTATAATAAACTTGTTGATGTTATTTATGCTCAAATACCTATGATAAACTCTCTTGTT
>CAUHBX010000097.1 GCA_959604475.1 uncultured Eubacteriales bacterium | reverse complement strand
TGAATATTGCATATATAGCTTTCTTGATATAGGCGTGTAAATTATGAACAATAACCGAAAATAAAAAAATATAGCTAAAACTATATACATCGGATATATTTTAAGCTATAATTAATCCAAATTATATTAAATTTCGGAGGTGCCCTATGGACAATACAAAAGTACAAAGAAGCGTAAGCCTTGAAAGGGATGTGGCGGAACAGATAGAAAAGCTGGCGGCTGAAAGCCAGCGTACCTTTTCGCTGTATGTAAATCTGGTTTTAAGGAGGTATCTTCAAAGCGGGGAGAGGTATTGACGGTATGGACGCAGAGAAAAATAAGTTTTATGTGTATACAATGGAAGAACAGAGAAAAAGCGGCAACTACACGTCCGTAACGCTTAGGATAACTAAAAACGTAAAGGCGGAGTATGACAGCCTTTCAGATAGAAGCGGCTATTCACGAAGCAAGCTGATGGAAAGGGCTCTGGAATACGCTCTGGCAAATCTTGAGTTTATACAAAAAGAAAACCCCTGAGGCAGGCAGGGGAGGTATTTAAAGGGAACCCTTGAAAACCGGGCGTGTGTTGTGAGGTATCTTATAGATATATTATTTTGCCCGGCTTCCCGCCTCGGGGATTTTTTATGCTGCGCTGTAGATTTGTTATTTACAAGCCGATTATATCAATGGGCATTTAAAAATAAAATACGTAAGCAAATTTAATATCAGCTATTATTTTTGATAGTTGAAGCGGCACTGCCTATGAGGTATAATCAGTATATAATTTTACAAGGGGTGAGACAATGTATCAGCCTAAAATCGAAAAGGATATATGGTGCCCGTTTGAATACGGCTTCGACGTATTCGGAGGGAAATGGAGGCCCAGGATAATATGTGTTCTGGCTGACAAGGGTGTTTTGCGCTACAGCGTTTTAAGAAGCGAGATGACAAACATCACCGACGCTATACTTTCCACGGCGCTTAAATCGCTTATAAACGACGGCATTGTGGAGCGCCGCCAGTATGAGGAAGTCCCATTGAGGGTCGAGTACTCGCTGAGCGAAAAGGGCTGGTCCCTTGTGCCTGTAATACAGAACATATGCAAATGGTCGAGTACATATAATCAGACTGACAGCGAAAATACCTTTGCCCAGTGCCTGTCATGCGAATACAGCCGAAGAAAATAAAAGACCCCTGAGTGTTCAGGGGCTTTTTATATATGGCTGAAAAATGCCGCGCTTACAGCCGCTTTATTATTTTTATGGTTTTCATAGTTTTATCTGAAAAGCCGTGTATGTGTCGTCGGTTTTCAACAGCCTCCGTTATGAAGCTGTGGATATCCTCGGTAATTATTTCCCCCGGATATATTACCGGTATTCCGGGCGGATATGGCGCAATCATTTCGGCGCTTATTTTCCCTGCGGCCTTTTTAAAATCTATGCGTTCGGACTCAGCAAAGAAGGCTTTTCTCGGAACCGCCGCCATTGGAGGGATATTTGGAAACAGGAAGGGGAGCTCCGGGGCGGGCGCGGCTTCGGCCGATATTTTTTTAACCGCTTCAATCAGCCTGTCGGCGGAACGCTTTGTGTCTGCGTGGCCTATAACGGCGATAACACTGCGGCTGTCGGCCATTTCCGTGCATATGCTGTATTCGTGAAGCAGCCTGTCGGCCAGCTCGAAGCCGGAAATGCCCGATATGGAAAATACAAGCCTTGCCCTGTCCAGGGCAAATACGTTTTTTCCGTCGGCGGTATCCAGACAGCGTACATTGCCCAGCCTGTTCAGCCTCTCCCTTATATATTCAGCGGTATCTACCATGTTAGACACAAGCCCTTTGCCATTTACAGCCATGCTGTGCCTGGCGCCGTCAAGGGAGGCCATTAGAATATAGGACGGGCTTGTGGACTGTACTATTTTCAGCGCCTCATCAACCCTGTTTATGTCACCGCCGTTTACATGCAGCATTGAGCTTTGGGTCATGGAACCAAGTGTTTTGTGTATGCTCTGCGCCGCCATATCCGCGCCTGAAAGGAGGGCTGTTTTGGGCAGCCTGTCCGAAAAATTAAAGTGCGCGCCGTGCGCCTCGTCAACCAGAAGGAGGGCGCCGTGCCTGTGGCATATCTCGGCTAATCTTTCCAGGTCGCTGGCTATGCCGTGGTATGTGGGGCTTGTAAGCATAAGCGCCTTTAGGCCGGGGTTCTCTTCAAAGGCCCTTTGGGCCTTTTCAGGGGAAAGGCTTCCGAATGTGCCGAACTCACTGCATTTTTCAGGCTCAATAAACACCGGAACGGCTCCGCTTATAATAAGCCCCATCAGCACGGATTTATGGCAGTTTCTGGCCACAAGCACTTTTTCACCCTCGCAGGCCGACGCGGTAAGCATTGCCTCGTTGGCGCATGTCGTCCCGTTTACTAAGAAAAAGGTACGCCTTGCGCCGAACAGCTCCGCCGCCAGCTCCTCGGCCTCCTTTATTGCGCCCTCGGGCTCGTGCAGGTCGTCTGTCAGGGGCGTTTCGGTTACATCGTATGCCAACGCATCCCCGATAATATCCTTAAAGGCGCTTCCTGTTCCGGCGCCCATGTGGTGTGAAGGTATGCAGAAATATTCAGGCGCCCTCTCCCTAAAGGATTTAAGCATGTCGATAATAGGCGTTTTTGTCTGGCGCTTGTCCATAAAATACACTTCCTGAAAATTTATTTCCTCTAGTCTAGCATATAGGAAAAGCAATTTAAATAGGCTTATGCAAAATAAATGGCTGAAACATTTACAGAAGAAGAAAATCTGTGCTGTTCGCTTTATTTGCCTGCCTTTTTATGTTATAATGATAAACTAGGTTAATTATGTAATCCTTTTGGATATTTATGAGGTGATATAATGGCACAGAGAAAGACGACGGCAAAAAAAGCCAGCGTCAAATCGGCCCCGAAAAAGCAGACAAGCTCTAAATCGAGGTCAGCAGGAAGGAAGCCTGCAAAAAGCACAAGGGGACGCAGGAGCGCGCCCAAAAAGACCTATGAGGACAGTTCAATGACGGATGAAATCATAAGCCTTATTGTAATAGCCGTTTCAATAGTGGCGCTTATCAGCCTGTTTACCGATAAAATCGGTATTGTAGGCACCGTAATAGGCGGCGGGCTGAAGGGGCTTTTAGGCATAGGGGCGTTTTTCCTGCCCTTTATAGTCATAGCCTTCTGTATATGGATACTGTTCAGCGAGGAAAGGCGCGGCCTGTATTATAAGCTCGGCGGCTCGGTGCTGTTTATAATATGCCTTGCGTCCTTTGCCCACGCAATAACAACCAGCGGACAGGGCGTTGTAACGGCGGCAAAGCTTTTCGCCGACGGCAGCGCGTCAAACGGCGGGCTCATCGGCGGGCTTATCGGCGGGGCTATGATGAGGCTTTTGGATAAGCTGGGTACATATATTATACTTTCGGTCCTTATAATTGTTTCGATAGTAATGGCCACCGGCTTTTCCTTCTTTGACGGGGTCGGAACCGCGGCCAGATATGTTGGCGAAACGCCCAAGCGCAGGAACGAGAAAATAAAGGCCAAGGCCGAAAGGGTTAAGGTCAAGGAAGCGGAGAAGGAAGTGCGCCAGGCTGAAAGGGCCGAAAGGGTCAGAAAGCGCAAAGAGGTTTTCAATATCCTTATGGAGAAGGACGACTTCGATACGGGCGAAAAGGGCGGCTTTGCGGACGGCTCGGCTGCCGTTGACATAGGAATTGAAAAACCGGAGGAGCCCTTTGCAGACGGGGTTATGCCCTCTGATTATATGGTGAGGAACATAGCCAGGCATACAGGCACCGCCCAGCCTGAAATGGATATCAAAAACGAGGACGCCTCCTCGATGGTGGAGTTTAATAAGGACAGGGGAATACAGTGCGTCATAAGCAACGGCACGTTTGAAGAGGACGAAGCGGATGAACCTGTGACGGACGATGGCTTTGAGTTTGAAATTAATCCAATCGGCGCCAAGCTGGAGGAGGTTTCAGACGAGGAAATAGAAAGCGAGGGGCTGGAGGTTGACGAGTCTATTACGGCCGGTGCCTCCAAGGCAGGATATATGCCCGAAAAGCGCGCGGAAGCACCGGCGCACCTTGACAGCAATATAATCGGCGGCGATATTTATACGGCGGACGAGATGAAGGCGGTTACAGGCGTTGACGATACCAAAACGGAGGCTAAGGAAATCAAGCCTGTAAAAACAGACTATAAATTCCCGCCAATGAGTCTGCTTGGAAAAGACCCCAGCGCGGGCGTGACCCAGTCAAAGGCGCAGATGCTCCAGACCGCGCAGAAGCTGGAGGAAACGCTTAAAAGCTTCGGCGTTGACGCGAAGGTGATGCAGATAAACCAGGGGCCTACGGTTACAAGGTACGAGCTGTCGCCAAGTCATGGAGTAAAGGTAAGCAAAATAGTAAACCTTGCTGACGATATTGCCCTTAACCTAGCGGCCAACGGCATAAGGATAGAGGCGCCCATTCCCGGCAAGGCGGCCGTGGGCATAGAGGTGCCTAATAAGGAACAGCAGTCGGTTTATTTAAGGACAGTACTTGACTCGGACAAGTTTAAAAGCTTTCCGTCAAAGCTGGCCTTTGCGCTTGGGCAGGACATCGCTGGAAACGCTGTTATAACGGATATAGCAAAAATGCCCCATCTTCTTATTGCCGGAGCAACAGGCTCGGGTAAGAGCGTGTGCATAAACACTCTTATAACAAGTATAATTTATAAAGCCAAGCCCGATGAGGTCAAGCTGATACTGGTTGACCCCAAGGTGGTGGAGCTAAGCGTATATAACGGCATACCGCATTTGATGATTCCAGTTGTTACCGACCCCAAAAAGGCGGCCGGCGCCCTTAACTGGGCCGTAAGGGAAATGCTTGCCAGATACAACTCCTTCGCGGAATGCTCCGTCAGGGATATAAAGGGCTACAACGCCATGAAGGCCGACAAGGGTGAGCTGGACTTCATGCCGCAGATTGTAATAATCATAGACGAGCTTGCGGACCTTATGATGGCTGCACCCAAAGAGGTAGAGGACAGCATATGCCGCCTTGCGCAGATGGCAAGGGCAGCGGGCATACATCTTATCATAGCTACGCAGAGGCCCTCCGTTGACGTTATCACAGGCGTTATCAAGGCCAATATACCCTCAAGGCTGGCCTTTGCCGTATCCTCGGGCATAGACTCTAGGACAATACTTGATATGAACGGCGCGGAGAAGCTGCTTGGCAAGGGCGACATGCTCTGTTATCCTCCGGGGAT
>CAUHBX010000096.1 GCA_959604475.1 uncultured Eubacteriales bacterium | reverse complement strand
GGGGATGACTATGACATTGAAAACAGGCTTTCAATGCTTCGTGGCTTAGAAGGGAAACGCTTCTTTAATCCTAAAAATCAGGAACAGTGCCCCCAAAGGGATTTTTATCTTTCCACAAAGCTTGGTATATTTGATTTTGTTCTAAAGGCTGAAAAAACTCACGACAAAACTTCTCTATTTAAGCTTTACAAGATAAATATATAAAAAGAGCATACATAAAGTATGCTCTTTTTATATAATATAGTCCCCGGCGTCATCCGGCAGTGCAGTCAGTTCATCCAGAGTTATACCTTCAAAATAGTCGTCAATAAGCTTATTTAGTTTTTCCCACATAGGGAGTGTCCGGCAAACAGAAGATTTATCACATCCCTGCGGCATACAGTCAAGACATGCAACCGGAGCAAGTGATCCCTCGGTAAGCTTTAGTATAGAGCCTACTGTATAAGTCTTTGCATCTCTCAAAAGTTTATATCCGCCTCCCCTGCCCCTAAGCCCCGTTACAAAACCCGCCTTGCTTAGTGAGGCAATAATGCTTTCAAGATATTTTTCAGAAATATCCTGCCTCTCAGATATTTCTTTAAAGGTTATATATTCACCGTTGTTATGCTCAGCTAAATCTATCATTATTCTAAGCGCGTACCGGCCTTTTGTAGAAATTTTCATAAATCTCACCTCATATTTATTTTACCACATAAAATCCTGTAATCCAAAAACTTTCTTACATTATAGATTAATGCTTATTTAATTTGTCATACCAAAACAAAGTGTGCTATAATATTTTCATAAACTGCTGTATTCAACAAACTGACTTTAAAGCATTTATATTTGGTGCTGCCAATTATTTTAATAGTCAGTGCTTATATTTTATAAATTTTACGAGGTAAACGTATGAAAAAAATTCCTTTTATAAATAAGTCTGTGAGGATATCATCAGTAGGTCTTCCCAGAGCAATGCTTTATTACAGATATGAAATTCTATGGAAAAATTTCTTTTCTTATCTTGGATTAAAATATATCGTAAGCGAGCCGACAAACAAAGAAATGATAAGGGAAGGCACCGCCGTGTCGATTGATGAGGCCTGCCTTTCCACTAAAATATATATGGGTCATATAAAATCACTTATAGGCAAATGCGATTACATTTTAGTGCCCAGAATAAGCAACTTCGGTATTAAGCGCAATATGTGCACTAAATTTGAAGCCCTGTACGATATAGCTTGTAATGTGTTTCGAAAAAGCGGCCAGCAATTTTTATCCTACAATGTTGACGAACTTCAGAACATTACTGAGGAAAAAGCTTTCATATCTATGGGTGAAGAACTAGGTTTCACGAAAAAAGAAGCTTCAGCAGCATATAAAGCGGCTAAAAAGGCCGAGGGAGACTATCTTAAAAATCAGGTTAAATCCCAGGAACTGCTTTTCAAAAAAGCAGGATTAAAAATCCTTATAGCGTCACACAGCTATGTCGAAATGGACGCTTATATTGGAAAGCCTGTAACAAATTATCTGAAAAAAATGGGTGTTATACCGCTGTATGCCGATATTGTTGACCGAAGAGACGCTATACGACAGAGTATAAAGGTATCCCCTACCCTTAAATGGGAATTCAGCAAAGAAATCATAGGAGGAGTACAGCTTTATAAAGATAAAATCGACGGTATAATACTTCTGTCAGCTTTTCCGTGCGGCCCGGATTCTATGGTTAACGAGATGATTATACGCCGCTTCAGAGGTATCCCTATCCTTAATATAGTACTTGATGACCAGGACGGGACGGCAGGACTTGAAACCCGTCTTGAAAGCTTTATAGATATTCTTAAATTCAAAGGAGGCTCTCTGTAATGGAATCAAAGAAAAAAGTTTCATTCCCTGAGTTCAGCCATTACAACTATGGCATTAAATATTTTATAGAGCAGGGTCTTGAGGCAGAATATATAATGGCACCTCCTATGACTGTAAGAACAATGGAAAGAGGAGCAAAAAACAGTCCTGATTTTGTATGCACCCCCTTTAAAAGTACTCTGGGAAGCATGATGGAAGCCCTTGAATCAGGCGCAGATACAATAATTATGACTATGGGACTCTGCCGTCTCGGATACTATGGGGAACTTCAGGAGCAGATACTTCGCGACTTAGGCTATGAGTTTGACTTTATAAATTTTTCAGAATACAGCACAGGAAGAAAACGCGATTATATAAAAGCACTTAAACGCATTAACCCGAAGCTGTCTATTGCAAAGGTTACGAAGGCCGGAGCCGACTGCCTCAAAATGACAGAATATCTGGACGACGCTCAAAGCATATATTATAAAAACTGCGGTTTTGAAGCTGCTAAAGGAAGCTATAAAAAAGTACATAAAAAATTTATAACTGCTATGGAGACAGCCTCAACACGTAAAGAAATAGATGCAGCATATAACACCTTTAAAAAATATGTCAGCGAAATTTCTTTGAACAAACCGGTAAATCCATTGAGAGTGGGCGTTATAGGTGAATATTTTACAGTTATGGACCCATTCTCCAATCTTAATGTAGAACAAAAACTGGCTGACATGGGTGTTGAGGTTCACCGGTTTATGAATATTACTAACCGAAATCTGCGCTACAAGGCCAAAAACCTTGCCGTAGAAACGGCTGACTACTGTAAATACGAGATGGGGCCAACCTCTACGGCAAACATTTGGAGTGCAAAGAATTACGCCTCTAAAGGATTTGACGGTCTTATTCATATAAAATCCGCTGGCTGCACACCTGAAATTGATATAATGCCTGTTTTGCAAAACATAAGCGCCGACTATAAAATACCGGTGCTGTATCTCACATATGACTCACAAACCAGCGACACCGGGCTTGACACAAGGCTTGAAGCCTTTTACGACATGATTAGCATGAGAAAGAAGGTCTTTTAATGAAGGAAGCATATCTTGGAATTGATATCGGCTCTATATCTACAAAGGGCGTTATTATAGATGAGAAAAATAATATTCTTGCCAGCTCATATATCTGGACCGAGGGAAATCCTCTTGGCTCAGCTAAAAGGCTGCTTGGCATACTTGAAGAGCAGTTCGATAAGAATACCTATAAAATAGTTGCCACTGGAACCACTGGAAGCGCGCGTAATCTTGTAGGCGCAATGGTTGGGGCGACTATGGTTAAAAATGAGATTACCGCACATGCTGTAGGAACTACGGCTCTCTATCATAATGTCAGAACAATTCTGGAAATCGGCGGCCAGGACTCAAAAATAATTTTAGTTGAAAATGGCGTTGCCGTAGATTATGCGATGAACACGCTGTGCGCAGCCGGAACAGGATCTTTTCTTTCAAGCCAGGCAAAAAGGCTTGGCGTAGAGGTTGAGGAATTTGGTGAAATCGCCCTCACCTCCAAGCATCCTACACGTATAGCCGCAAGATGTACAGTGTTTGCTGAATCCGACCTTGTTCATAAAATACAGATGGGTCATCCAAAAGAAGATATTATCGCAGGTCTTTGCAATGCGGTAGTTTCAAACTATCTTAACAATGTTGGCAAAGGCAAAAAAATTGTTCCGCCGGTTGTTTTCCAGGGCGGTGTAAGTAAAAACGTTGGTGTAAGAGAGGCTTTTAAAGAAGCACTCGGCTGTGATATAATTGTTGATGAAAACGGCCACCTTATGGGTGCCTTTGGAGCCGCTATCCTTGCGGGAAGAAGCAGTAAAAGAAAGGTTTTTGATTTTTCAGTTGAGGACATGGAGTTCAAAACAAGAGATGTAAACTGCGGAAGATGCCCAAACAACTGCGAAATAGTATGTGTCTACAGAGATGGCATTCTCATAGACTCATGGGGCAACCGCTGTGATAAGGGCTCAATTAAGCCCGGTGTAAAATCACCCGATTAAAGGAGGTAGTATTTATGATTACAAATGAAACCCTCGAAACATTAAGGAACCGCCGAAGCTGCAAGGCTTATAAGCCCGAGCAGATAAAAGAGGACGAGCTTGACACAATCCTTGATGCTGGAACATGGGCCCCTACAGGGATGGGCAAGCAGAGTCCGATAATGATAGCCGTTCAGAACAAGGAGGATATTGCCGAGCTGGAGCGTATTAACGCCGAAATTTTTGGAAAACCGGGCTCAAGTCTTTTTTACGGCGCTCCTACTGTTGTCGTCGTTTTAGCTGAGGCCGATAAGCCGACGAATGTTTACGACGGAAGTTTAGTAATGGGAAATATGCTTAATGCAGCTGCTAGTATCGGCGTCGGCGCATGTTGGATTCACAGGGCGAAGGAAACGTTTGAGAGGACTGACGGAAAATCTCTTCTTAAAAAATGGGGCATTGAAGGCAACTATGTTGGCATCGGAAATTGTGTTCTTGGGTACCCAGCGTCAGCCCCTAAAGAGCCCACTGCCAGAAAGGCTAACTATATTACAAAAATCAAATAATGGAGGTATACTATGGATTTATTTACTAACTGGGACGACATTCCAACTATCCATTTAGAATTAATGGAAAGAAAAATATTTACAGGCGAAAATGTAATGCTTGTAAAGAACTATGTTCATCCCCACGCAGAGGTTCCCGCACATAAACACCCACATGAACAGATGCTTTATGTTGTTTCAGGGGAGTGCGACGTTATTACCGGGACAGAAAAGAGTCATCTGAAAGCCGGAGGACTTGCACTTTTTCCTTCCAATGTTGAACATTCCGTTTTAAACACACTTGATGAAGAGCTTATCGCAATAGATATTTTTTCACCCATTAGGGAAGATTTTTTAAAGTAAAATTTACGGAGAATAACCACTAAATGGTTATCCTCCGTTTTTTATTGTAAAAAAATCGCAATTAATTTTTAAGAAACGCCCCATTTATTTGTGTTATGATAGTACTAAGAGATAAATGCATAAAATTTGAGAACCCATTTCCAAAAATGATATTATGATGCTTATTTAAAATATTCGACGAAAAAAACTAAAACTATAAGGTGGGGATTAAATGAAAAAAATATTGGTGATAATAGCCGCGGCAATAGCGATAATTGGAATTGTTTCCTGTTCAAATGCGGGAACAAAACCTTTTGAAACACTTACATCTGAGGAAATAGATTCTGTCACACTTAACTGTATGCCCCCTGACAAAACTGTGGAGACCGATGACAGGGATAAAATAGACGAACTTGTTAATGTCCTTAACAAGCTTGTTATATATGATGAAGATGAAAAAGAATATGCCGGCCAATCTGTCGCGTTTACCCTTCATAAATCTGACG
>CAUHBX010000095.1 GCA_959604475.1 uncultured Eubacteriales bacterium | reverse complement strand
GGAAGATATGCCTCGTTTTAAAGATTTTATAGATGAAATGAGCTCGGGCAAGAAGTATGGTGAGCTGGCCTTTAGGGTTGCAAATGCTGACGGCTGCTACCAGTGGTGCAAAATAAGAGCCACGGCGCAGTTTAACGGTAATGGACGTCCGTTCAGAGTTGTAGGAATAATCGTAGACATTAATGACGATATGATTGCTACACAAAAACTTGTGGATAAGACAGAAAGAGATTCCCTGACAAATTTGTATAACAAAATTTCAGCTGTAAGAAGAGTAGAACAGTTCCTTAATAAAAGAAATGACGATGATAATGCCGCAATTTTTATAATTGACGTTGACGATTTTAAATTGGTTAATGACAGATACGGACATATGTTTGGAGACAGCGTATTAAGCCGGATTTCTTCTCAAATATCATCAATTTTCAGGGGCGAGGACATAATTGCTAGAATAGGCGGAGATGAGTTCCTTGTAATGGTCTGCTCCTCTGCCAATGACGATTATATAGAAACCGTTGCTTCAAGGATTATCAATTGCCTTAAAAACGCATCTTTGGATATTCCCATGGACTATAATATTTCATGCAGCGTGGGAGTATCAAGATGTCCTGAGGATGGAACGGATTTTCAGACTCTCTTTGAAAAGGCTGATATGGCTTTATATCAGGCAAAATTTAATGGGAAAAACCAGTTCCATCAGTATAATGCAGCCACTGACGGTAAATATATTGGACTTAATGCTGCGGTACCGTTGCGTACAAGCATAGATTCCGACGGATATAGTACAAATGAGCTTAACTTAAACGATTTAGTACCGACCGCGTTTTATGTGCTTAAAAATACTCCGGATTTAAATATTGCTATTAATAATGTTCTTGAGCTTGTCGGAAGCAAGCTGAATGTAAGCAGGACATATATATTTGAAAATTCAGATGACGGCACATATGTACAAAATACATATGAATGGTGTAATGACGGAATTGAGTCATACAAGGACAAGCTCGGATATATCTATAATGATGAGTTAAAAGTTCCATACAAGAACCATTTTAATGAAAATGGGATTTTTTACTGCAATGATTTGTCGTCTTTGGATGAAGATACCTATGCAATGCTTAAGCCAAGAAAGGCATTGACTATGCTTCAATGCGCAATGAAAATTAACGGCAAATTTGTTGGCTGGGTTGGATTTGACGAGTGTGTAAGAAGTTCAATATGGACTAAGGAACAAATTGACGTACTGTCACTTACGGCTGAATTATTGTCGCTGTTTGTGTGCAATAAAAATATAAACAGATAATAAAAAGGCTTGAGATAATTTATCTCCAGCCTTTTTAATTATGTAGTTTTAGGAACACCATTTTTTACATTGCTCAATGCGCTTACCGTCATCGCCCTGATTTTCATCATAGGCAAACTGATTGAGAAGGTCGCATGGAAATTCTCTGCACTGGCCGCAGTGATTAATTCCTTTGACCTCACAGCAGGACTTAATCGGACAGACATCTGCCCAAAACGGCTTATCAATATTGATACATCCTTTACAGCCTGCCTTCTCACTGTAACTGCACTCTGAACACAATATTCCGCACCTTGATTCTATCATTATATCAACTCCTTTTTACTGTTATTATAAGGAGATAAACATGACAGCTGTATGTCATCATTAATACTGTCTGAGAGAATTTTTAAGGGCGTTCTTTATTAATTCTCTCATATATGGCGGCTCAATTAACTGGGCGCAGTCACCAAAGCTTAAAACCCATTGCATAAGATAATACTCATTTGTAAACGGAAATTCAAATCGCAGCAGACCGTTTTTATCAGAGGTAAAGCTGTCAATTCCGTATTCTTCTATAAGTCTGTATTCCGCACTCTTTTTAAAAAGAATAACAGCTTTAATTTCATCGGTAAAAAAGCCGTCAAAATCAGTTTGACTGTCCGCGATTTCAGTAATTTCAAACTGCTTTCCAGTTTCTATTAAGTTGTTTAGACGGTTAAGCTTACACAGGCGGAAGCCAGAAGTAGACTCAAGGCAGCCAAAGACATACCAGCTGGACCATTTAAACACAAGAATATATGGCTCAAATGTTAAATGGGACTGCCCTTTGCGGTTAAAGTAGTCAAATTCTATAATAGTATGATTTTCTATACACTTTTGAATCAGACTTATTTTTGGAGCAAGAGTTTCTTTATAGTGTGATGATAAGTCAATTATAATATTGTTAGATGATAATATATTGTTATTTTGTCCAAAAAATTTTTCAATTATGGAATGGTACTTTTTATCCTGAGAAACACTGTCAAGTGACAGAAGGCCGGAAAGTATGGCTTTAAGTTCATTGTGGGTGAACAGTGTTTTATCAATCTTGTATCCGTCCAAAATGGAAATGCCTCCGTTAACACCTTGGCGGGTTACAACAGGAATACCGGCCTTGCATAAATCTTCAATATCCCGATTGATGGTTCTTCTGGAGACCTCGAATTTTTCCGCAAGATAGGGCGCGGTCACTTTTTCATTTTGCAGCAGTACAGTTATTATTCCTAAAAGTCTGTCTATTTTCACGAATACCCTCCATTGTATTTTCTGTTTATTTTTTATAGGAAGTAAAACCACAGTCTGTGGGATAATCCAAAATTATTTCGTCCCTGTGTTTATAAGCGATAATTGTATTAAAAATATCACTTCCGCATCCGAATGAATTGAAAAGTGAAAAATACAGCATAACAGGACTTGATATGAAGCATGATATTATAAAGATTAACACACTTAAAAGAGCAAAAGGAAGCATTGTTCCAATACTGTAGCGTTTAAAGCCCATTGGAGCAGAGCAATGGCAGTATGCATCGGCCAGGCCAAAGGGCAGGTACATGTATATGTTTTTAAAATTGCTTTTTTTAAACAAGCTCCATCCAATACCATGAAGGGCCTCATGCACAGGCGTAGATAGGAAAAGAAGCACAAAGGACAGCACAAATACTCCTAAGGACGGATTAGGATAAGTCTTGGTAATGAGTTTATAAAGAGGTATAAATATGACTGCAAACGGAAGGCCAAAAATAATGGCGGAAATGTTAGAGCTTATCCCATCCTGAATATTAGAAAATTCTTCATAGCCTTCTTCTATGTATGCTTGTCTCATGTTCTTATATATCTCCATTGGTTCAGCAGTATCAAATTCATTTTTAATTAAAGGCATATTAATCAGCCTCCTTTGTAATAAATAATAACAGATAAAGCCTCTTATAACAACTTAAAAACTATTGCAAAAATACGGTCTTGAATGTACAATGTATACGTCGGACTATGATAAAGGTGATATTATGCTTAGGGCAATTAATTACTGCGGTTTACGCATGGAATATGATTTTACAAAAAAAAATATAAAAAATATTAATATCAGGATAACGCCGGAAGGTAAAATTTCTGTTTCGGCGCCTGTCGGTGTCCCGCTGGGGAGGGTAGACTCTTTTGTAGAGGAAAAAGCTGAGTGGATATTCAGGAAAATGGCTGATATTGAAAAAAAACGCGAGAATATGCCGGATGAAGAGCTTTACTCGGGTAAAAAGGTTTATTTTCTTGGCAAAGAATATACTCTTGTACTAGAGAAGGGCAGAAAGTTTGAGGTTGAAAAAGCGGGGGATAAGATTATAGTATACTCAAGAGAGGGTGACGATAATCTTAAACCAAAATATATCAGCTGGCTTACTGAGCAGGCAAAGCCGGTATTTGAGCATTCTTTGGCAAGAATGCTTCTGCTTGCTTCAGAATTTAAAATTGAAAGGCCGGAATTTTATATCAGAAATATGAAAAGCCGATGGGGAAGCTGCAACAAAGAAAAAAAACGTATCGGCTTAAATGTACAGATGATTAAAGCGGATATAAAATGCATCGACCAGGTTGTGTTACATGAGCTTGCACACTTTGTTTCGTATGACCACAGCGATAGATTTTACGCTGTTATGGACAGGCTTATGCCTGACTGGAAGGAAAGAAAAGAAGAATTAGAAAATAATTATTTAGATGGAATTAAATAAAAGGCCTCTCCTTTTGGAGAGACCTTATTTTTAATTTATGCGGCTGTGCTTGCCTGAGCCTGTTCTGCGGGAGCAGTTGTTTCAGGAGCTTCATCAGCTGTAGCCTCTGCAGGCTGTTCAGCCGGAACTTCAGCAGCGTTTGAATCTGCTACAGGTTCTACGACAGGAAGTTCTTCATCCATAACAAGTAAATTGTTCATCATATCATTAAGAGATATTACAACAGCGCCTTCAGGAACTTTTAATGTAGGTGCTTCTGTTGATGCAGCATATGTTGATTTGAAGTTCATGCTCATCTTCATCATATCAGCAACATTCATTGAGAATGTCATTGTTGAGTTGAAGTCCTTATCAGACGATACGGACATATCCATTGTAGCTCCGTCGGCTGACATTTTCATTGTAACTGTGCATGAATTAACTTTATCTCCGTCGGTACCCATAGTCATCGCGTATGTAAGTTCTGTACCGTCTTCATTTACTGCAAAGTTTGATTTATACTGTCCGTTTTCAAGCTTGAAGGCTTTATCGCCCATCATTGCTGTTATCATATCGTATGCCTTAGCTATTTCAGCGTAGCTGTTTACATCGCTTACAGGCATAGATTTGAATAATTCAAGAAGATAACCTTCGAAATCGCCTTTTTCAACAAGTGAAAGGAGAGTATTCATATCAAATCCTTCAACTCCGCTTGTTGCCATGAGAGAACCAAGATCCATGCTTATCCATGCGTTAGCGTCAACGCCAAATACTGTAAACATTGATGAGTTCATGTAGAAAATTTCTTTTTCAGCGTCATAGATAATCTTTGTATCACTGCTTTCAAGAGCCTTTATCATTGTGTCGATTACTTCTTTTTCAGAAGCTTCCATACCTTCTTTTTCAAGCATAGCCTTAATCTGGGCAAAATCCATGTTCATCTTCATAGTCATTTCTTCGCCGGTTTTAGCTGCTATGCCCTCTGCTGTTCCGCTGAAAGGAAGGGCAATTGCTGTTTCTCCGTCATTAACTTCCACGTTGCCGTCAAACGTACATGTTGTTTTGTATGTATCGCCCATTGAGAGTGAGTAGTCCATGTACTTCTTAATGATGTCAAATGTATCGCCTTTTTCATCAATCATACGGACAAAATCCACGATAACGACTGTTTTCGCTGTGTCATCCCAAGCAAGAGTGTAGTCTAATGCGTCGGAAATAGCAAGAACGGGAATAAGGT
>CAUHBX010000094.1 GCA_959604475.1 uncultured Eubacteriales bacterium | reverse complement strand
AATTTTTAAACGAGAGAATGGTCAGAGGCAGCGGTCATATTGTTTATGTAATCGGCGGGTCGCTGGGGCTTTCAGAAGAAGTTCTCGTCCGGGCTGATTTCAGGCTTAGCTTTTCAAAAATGACGTTCCCTCACCAGATGATGAGAGTAATACTGCTTGAACAGTTTTATAGGGCGATAAAAATTATGAAGAACGAACCATACCATAAATGAGGCGATGATAGCAGTGGAAAAGCGTAGGGAAATAGATTTTGCAAACGTTGTTTTGTGCCTGCTTGTAATGCTGATTCATATATTGTCAAAGGCAGTTTCAGCTTTGGACAGGACAATCGTGCAGTTTGCGGCGGTTTTTATACCATCCAGACTGGCGTCGTTTGTTGTCCAGGGCTTTATTTTTTTGAGTGCCGTGAAGTATTTTATGCGGTACCGGGACGGCGGGCTTAAATATGGGAAGTTTTTGAGAACAAGGTTTAAAACTATAGTTGTTCCCTATGTAATTTGGAATATAATATATTATTTTTCACTTATGCCGTTTGGATATTTTATTTTTAATCCGCCAGCGCTTTTAAAGTATATTCTTGTCGGAGATATGATAAGCCATTTTTTTTTTGTGGTTATTATAGTCCAGTTTTATGTACTGATGCCGCTGTGGATATGGCTTGTCAAAAAAATCAGCGGTAAAATATTAATTCCTTTGTCTCTGGCTATAATGGTGGTTTTCAGCAGATATTTCGCTCCGCAAATTCTTTATGAGGACAGGATTTTCATAAAATATATTTTCTATTGGATATGCGGCTGCTTTGCCGGAAAATACTATAATGAATTTTTGAGACATTTAAGGAACTGCCGGCACTGGATTTATGCATTTTTTATTTTTATAGCTGCTTCCGATGGTTTTTTAACATGGGCAGACAAAAGCGGAATAATAGCCGTACCGTATTTGGAGGATAAACATATCATATATTGTACGGCAGCCATTTTATTTGTATTCACAGTTTCTCTGTGGAAAATAGAACAAATTGTGGATAATAGATTTTTCAGCATGATTAACAGGCAGAGCTACAATATTTATCTTTCACACTGTCTGTTTTTGTACTTTGCGGATGGATTTGCTTCAAGATATATGGAAGCCGGCCAGGGGGAACTTTTATTGTTCAGATTAATTATTTGCTATGGAATTACATTTATCCTATGGGGAGCGTATGATTGCATAAAACATCGGAATTTGTATAAAAGTGGGTGTTGAAAACCTTGTGGACAGCAAAAACCTATATAAAAGGGGTTAAGTCCGGCAAAAAGGAAAGGATTAACAAAATTCTGTTTAATACGCAGATTTTGTGTAAAAAAATTTGTCGATTTAAATAAAAATACCGCTTTTGAGTGTATTCAAAAGCGGTATTTTCTACGTTATGACGAAATTATTTTTTTCTTAAAAAACCGTTGACAAATCGGATTTGTGTGTAAAATCTGTTTATAACTCTGTGGACATTGTGGATAACTTATTGTTTTACTAGGTCTTCGCCGATTAAATAAACATCTCCGGCACCCATAGTTATCAACAGATCCCCTTCTGAACAGTTGCGCTGAATATAATCTTTTATTGCCGGGAAGTCACCGATATATATGGCATCTTTTCCCATTTTCTTAATTCGCTCAACCAGGACATTAGAATTGATAAGACCTGTGTCTTTTTCCCTTGCCGCATAGATATCGGCTACAACTATTTTATCGGCGTCATAAAAAGCCTCTGCAAATTCATCCAAAAGGTTATAGGTTCTTGAAAACGTATGGGGCTGAAATATGCACCAAAGCCTGTTTTTATCTATATTTTTAGCAGCGGCTAAAGTAGCCTTTACTTCCGTTGGATGATGTGCGTAATCATCAATAACCGTAACACCATTAAATTTCCCTTTGTATTGGAAACGTCTGTCTGTTCCGTGATAATTTTCCAGGCCCTCCACAATATATTTGCTTTCAATATCAAATACAAGCGCCGCGGCATACGCAGCAAGTGCGTTGTCAACATTGTGCCTTCCGGGAACATTTAAAGAGACATGGCACTGATAGCTTCCTTTATAGAAAATATCAAAGCTGTAAGTTCCCATTGCGGATATAGATATTCCTTTGGCTGTGACATCAGCGGCTTCATCATGGCTTCCATAGGTTATAACCCTCGGCTTGAGGTCTTTTATTATCTCTTTATAGTTTTCTATGGCGGTATTTATTACTAAAGCTCCGCCTTCAGATATATTTTCTGCGAATTTGTGGAAAGAACTGCGAATATTTTCAATGTTTTTGAAATAATCTAAATGGTCGGCGTCAATAGTGAGTACAACGCCTACAAATGGTTTAAAGTGCAGAAAGCTGTCAAAATACTCACATGCCTCGGCAACAAAATACTCGGACGAACCTACGCGGATATTTCCCCCGATGGATTTTAATATTCCGCCGACTGTAATAGTGGGGTCAAGCTTTGCGGACATTACTATCTCAGATATCATTGATGTTGTTGTTGTTTTCCCGAGTGTGCCGGATACTGCAATGCTGTTTTTGTATCTGTCCATAATCGCGCCAAGAAGGGTTGCCCTTTCGATTATACAAATACCACGCTTTTCCGCTTCCAGAATTTCGGGATTGTCATGCTTTACTGCGGCCGTATAAACAACAATATTTGTATCATTCTCAATATTATCAGACTTTTGGCCAATAATAACCTTAATACCCTGCTTTTTAAGTCTTTCGGTTATGGCCGAATCTTTAATATCTGAGCCTGAAACCTTAAAGCCTTCATAATTGAGTATCTCTGCAAGGCCGGACATGCTTATGCCGCCGATACCAACAAAATGTATATGCTGGGTATTGTTTTCAAGATTAACATTCATTATTAACTACTTCCTCTATTTATTATTAGTTTTAATCTAAACATATAGTAGAAAGTATACTACATTATGTAAATAAAATCTACTAGATTATAGAATAACTCTGATTAAAACGGGACATAAAATTTTATATGTCTTTTTGGTGAAATAATACTATTTTTTATTTATTCAAATTATGGTAATATCATTATATATTTGTAAGTATGTACATGTTCGCAAAATTGTGTGTAATACTTATAAAAGTCTTTGCAAGGACTACACGGGAGGCGATATTATGGAACAAAAGGAAATAATGGCTTTACTCCTTGCAGGCGGACAGGGCAGCCGTCTGGGAATATTGACCAAGAACACAGCTAAACCGGCCGTAAGGTACGGAGGAAAGTACCGTATTATTGATTTTCCTCTAAGCAATTGCATTAATTCAGGTATTGACACCGTTGGAGTACTGACGCAGTATCAGCCGCTGATGCTCAATCAGCATATAGGCATTGGTATTCCATGGGATTTAGACAGAAAAAGCGGAGGCGTAACAATTCTTGCGCCGCATGTAAAAGGCGGCGAGGAAATGGGAGACTGGTTTATGGGGACCGCAAACGCCATATACCATAACTTGGAATATATAGACAGAAATGACCCGGAATTCGTACTTATACTTTCAGGTGACCATATTTATAAAATGGACTATTCAAAAATGCTTGAGTTCCATAAGGCTAATCAGTGTACGGCTACAATTGCCGTTTTAGAGGTTCCTATTGAGGAAGCCAGCCGCTTTGGAATAATGAATACCTTGGATGACGACAAAATATATGAATTTGAGGAAAAACCCGCGCAGCCAAAAAGCAACTTGGCGTCTATGGGAATTTATATTTTTACCTGGAAAAAGCTTCGGCAGGCTCTCATAGATGACAATAAGGTTCACGCAAACAGCGATTTTGGAATGCATATTATTCCTAAAATGCTTGCTGACGGAGAGACGCTTTATGCGTACCGCTTCAGTGATTACTGGAAAGATGTAGGAACTATCGAATCCTACTGGCAGGCAAATATGGAGCTGATAAAAACAATACCGGAATTTAATTTCTATGATAAATTTTGGAAAATATATACCAATATGGAAAAGCAGCCGCCCCAGTATGTGGCAAAGGGAGCTAAAGTAAAACAGTCAATAGCTTCGGAGGGCTGTGAAATCTATGGAGAGGTATATTCTTCTGTTCTTGGGCCGGACGTTACCGTTGAAGAAGGGGCCGTTATAAGAGACTCCATTATAATGGAGAATGTAGTGGTGAAAAAAGGCGCTGTATTGGAAAGATGCATTATAGACAGAAATACTGTAATAGGGGAAGGCTCCATGCTCGGAATTGGAGATAACATTCCTAATGAGGATAAACCTAATATTTATAATACAGGAATAACCGTAGCCGGGGAAAATACCGTAATTCCGCCGGGAGTAAGAATAGGAAAGAACTGCGTCGTATATGGAGAAACAAAGGCGGAGGACTATCCGGACGGCTTTGTAAGCAGCGGTAAATCTGTTGTACGGGAGGAAGTGAGAGTATGAAAGCTGTAGGTATTATATTGGCTGGAGGAAACAGCGAAATGCGTATGGGAGACCTTACCGCTTTCCGTGCTACTGCTGCTATGCCTGTAGGCGGCAGCTACAGGGCGATAGATTTTCCCTTAAGCAGTATGACCGCATCAGGAATAGGGAAAATAGCCGTAATAACCCAGTATAACTCAAGGTCGCTGCATGACCATCTTGTCTCGTCAAAATGGTGGGACTTAGGAAGAAAAAAAGGAGGACTTTTTGTCCTGTCGCCATATACAAGCAAAGATAACTCCTCATGGTTCAGAGGGACAGCGGATTCAATATATCAAAATATCGCATTCCTTAAGAGGAGCAACGAGCAGTATGTGGTTATCTCATCTGGCGACTCTATTTACAAAATGAACTTTAAGAAAATTCTTGCTTTTCATAAGGATAAGGGCGCTGACCTAACCGTTGTTTATAAAAGGATGGAGAATGACATGCTTTATAAATACGGAATTATGCAGATGGATAATAACAGCAGGATATATGATTTTGAGGAAAAGCCTCTTGACCCACAGTCAGACTGCGCGTCTTTAGGCATTTATATAATCGGAAGAGAACTTCTGATAGACTTGCTTGAAAGTATTGTTGCCGAGGGCAGATATGACTTTGTCAGAGACATCATCGTCAGGCTGAGAAGAAGGCTTAAAATATACGGCTATGAATTTACGGGCTATTGGAGCAATGTGGGTTCAAGTACTGAGGACTATTATAAAACAAATATGGATTTTCTCAATAAGGAAGTCAGAGAACTGTTCACTACTCAGGGACCGTATATTGATACAAAGC